>NZ_JAUBUJ010000143.1:11489-14050 GCF_036705405.1 Microcoleus sp. B13-B6 | reverse complement strand
TGGTCAATCCTAAGCACTTTAAAAACTGGTTTACAAGCTGCTGCTACTGTACTTCATAAACCTGGAATACGCTGTAATTAGGTCTACACCCAGTTGGTCTAGAGGAGTAGTTGTTCGCTGGCAGATGCACCCGGCTGCTGAAGCCACGGCGTAAATGTAAGCATAGCTGAATTCTTCTTTTTGGGTGTTGATATCCATTAAAATGCTACTGCAATTTTGTTGCCATAAAGTAATGATATAACACCAAATCGGGTTATAAAACCCTGTTATGTAAAGTTACGGTGCGTGACTCAAGATGCCTTCCACACAAGCCCAAATCTATTCACAGTCACGCACCATACATCGCTTTGAAAGCAGATTAACCATCGCCCTAGCCGTAAATTCGATCGAGCTTCAAGAAGGTTTGTAACAGCACGTTTGCTCCCTGAGTGCACTGTTCTGGGGATGTATATTCGTCTTCTGCATGGCTGATGCCGCCGCGAGAAGCCACGAAAATCATCCCCATATCCGCAAACCGTCCGATTTCTTGGGCGTCGTGTCCGGCGCGGCTGATTAAATGCGTGCAACTCAAGCTTAATTCCTGGCAAACTTCGGCAATCGCATTTTGAATCTTTGCTGCTGCTAGAGTCGGCAATACGTGCAGCATTTCGGTGATTTTAACTTCGGTTTTGGTGGCAGAAGAAATAGCTGCAAACTCTTGTTTCATTTTAACTAACAATTCTTCCAAATGAGTTTGAGATATATCGCGCAAGTCGATTTTAAAATCGACTTTTCCCGGTACAATATTTGTAGCATTTGGCGACACGTTTAAGTAACCTACCGTTGCTACTTGTTCGCCCGGTGTTTCTACTCCCAACTTGTTGACTGCTAGCACCATTTGTGCGGCGGCTACTAACGCATCTTTGCGAACGCGCATCGGCGTCGAACCGGCATGATTCGGGCGGCCAGTTACCGTCACTGCATAGCGGTACTGTCCGACAATGCCTTGAACTATGCCGATTTCATCGCCGGTACTTTCCAAAACGCCTCCTTGTTCGACGTGGAGTTCTACAAATGCTGCTATTTCTTGGGGATGGCGTTTTGCTTGTGCAATTTTTGACCAATCTCCGCCAATTTGTGCTAAACAAGTTTCAATGGAAGTACCGTCGCTGCGTCGGTAATATGCCGCATCGCTGACTGTATTTCCGGCCATCGCTTTGCAGCCGATAACGGTGTTTTCTTCGTCGGTAAATACGATCGTCTCGATCGGATGTTCCAAGCATAGGTTATTTTCGTGCAGTACCCGCACCACTTCAATTCCCGCCAAAACTCCCAAAACTCCGTCGTAATGGCCGCCCACGGCCACGGTATCGATGTGAGAACCTGTGGCTAGGGCCGCACACTCGCGCTTTCCGGGATACCGCCCGATCATGTTTCCCGCCGCATCAATGCGAACCGTCATCCCTGCTTCTACCATCCAAGATTCCACGAGTTGGCGGGCCAGCAAATCTGCTTTGGTAAATGCTACCCGACTCACGCCTCCTCCTGGTAGTTTGCCGATTTGGGCGAGTTGGGCGATGCTGCGGTTGAGGCGCGGGCCGTTGACTGCAAGTGTTAATGTAAGTGTCATTTAAAGTTCTTTTATTGATTGATGTAACTAATTGCTGTATACTGCATTCAATAGCATTTAAATCGGCGACATAATGTAGCCTTGTTTACAAAAGTCGAGCGGTTTGACAGTGTCAGGAATAAGGTGCTCTTCGGCATTGGTGTCAACTTAATGTCAAAGGTAATACGAGTCTACCGTCTGAGTTTACAGTCTTCCCGATCCCCCCTAGCCCCCTTCTCAAGGGGGGGACAAGAGAATTCTTTCGTCCCCCTTCTTTCCCCCCTTGGGGTAGGGGGGGGGTGGGGGATGAGCGGGGGATCGAGACTTCGATAAAAACGAGATATACAGAGAATTTTAGTCTTAAGTTGACACCAATGGCTCTTGGGCGCACCCTACAAAGTGAGTTTGTGCATCAGTCTTAAGTAGGAAAAAACACAATTTTTTATCGGGTGTATGTGATGAATCAAACAGCAATTGCAGTCAAACGAGTTTTCATTTGCGGTTCTGCCCTACGGGGTCAGCCGGACAACAGCAACCTCGGAGATGCGAAGTTTATTAGAGAAGCAAAAACTCGCCCGATTTACCGCTTGCATTCGGCAGAAAATGGCTGGCATCCTGCTATTTATGAAGTGGCGGCAGACGGTGTATCAATTCCGGGGGAAGTGTACGAATTAACTCAAGAGCAATTTGAACAGCTTGCAGGGGGGGAACCGCCGCATATGTATCCGTCGGATGTGGTTTTGGATGATGGAGAAGTGTTGACGGCTTTCTTGTACCCGCAGGAGTTGGTTCAGAAGTATGAATGGGAAGATATTTCCGATCGAGGTGGGTGGGCCGCTTATAAAGCCAGTACAGGGCAAAATTAATCCTTTCCGCTGGCTTGTTTGGGCGGGCGAGACGCCCACCCCACAAAAAAATTCATTTCTTGTGGAACAGGCCGGAAAGCCTGTTTGTTTGGGCGGGCGAGACGCCC
>NZ_JAUBUJ010000143.1:2744-11389 GCF_036705405.1 Microcoleus sp. B13-B6 | reverse complement strand
GCCTGTTTGTTTGGGCGGGCGAGACGCCCACCCCACAAAAAAATTCATTTCTTGTGGAACAGGCCGGAAAGCCTGTTCTTGAAAATGCTACGGCTTGTGATGTTCGTGCCAGTGTCGGGCAATATCGATGCGGCGACATACCCACACCTTTTCGTGCTGCTGCACGTAATCCAAAAAACGCCCCAAAGCCGCCGCCCGCCCGGGCCTCCCCGCCAAACGGCAGTGCAGCCCCACACTCATCATCTTGGGCGCTGTCTCGCCCTCGGAGTAGAGTAAGTCGAAGGCATCCCGCAGGTAAGCAAAAAACTGATCGCCGGAATTAAACCCCTGACTTGTGGCAAACCTCATATCGTTGTTGTCGAGGGTATAGGGAATTACCAAGTGGGGCCTGTTGCACTCGTACACCCAGTAAGGCAAATCATCCGCGTAGCTGTCGGCATCGTAGAGAAAGCCGCCTTCCTCCACTACTAGCTTGCGAGTATGGGGGCTCGTGCGCCCGGTATACCAGCCGAGGGGACGGCTGCCGGTAACTTGCGTGTGAATGTCGATCGCCCTTTGCAAGTGCTCCCGTTCCGCTTCTTCTCCAAAATACTTATAATCGATCCAGCGGTAGCCGTGGCTGGCAATTTCCCAATCCGCTTCTAACATCGCTGCTACTGCTTCTGGATGCCTTTCTAAGGCCATCGCTACCCCGTACACTGTGACCGGTATTCCCCTGGAAACAAACATCCGGTGCAGCCGCCAAAAACCGGCTCTACTGCCGTATTCGTAACAGGATTCCATGTTCATGTGGCGCAGTCCCGATAGGGGGACGGCCCCGACAATTTCTGAGAGAAATGTTTCGGAAGACGCATCTCCGTGCAGGATGCAGGTTTCTCCGCCTTCTTCGTAATTAATTACAAATTGTACGGCTACGCGCGATCGATTTGGCCATTTAGGATCGGGGGGATTTTGCCCGTAACCGATTAATTCTCGCGGATAATTTGCTGGCATAAGTAGAAGGAAGTTCGGCAACGGATTCGCTCGACGGATTTAACGGATGTAACGGAGATCGGGAATCAGGAAGAGGGAAAATGCAATAATTGACGTTTTTGCTGTGGCGATCGGGAAAGGTGATTTTTTTTAATTGTACGATCGCACTTATTTTAACTTATAGCAGATTCCACGTTTATGAAGAACACCCAGATCGATCTCTCCCCGCCGTAGGGACACGGCAGTACCGTGTCCCTACTTCATAAACCTGGCAGATGCTGTATCTATCTTGCCGTGTTCCTGTTCTATTTCCTGAATTTCTTTAATTACCCGCGCTTTGCTGGCGATTAAATGTTCTTTAATTGCTCGCTCTGCGGCGGCTGCATTTTGTTCGATTACAGCTTGATAAATGCGGCGGTGTTCGCTGCGGATTTCCAATACTCCCGGATTGTATTCCATTGTGCGCAGCCGCACTAATATCATTTTGTCAAACACCTGATCTAACAGAGTTACCAACCAAGAATTAGCGGAACTTTGCGCTAGCAAGCGGTGAAATTGGTAATCTGCGTACAGCAATTGATAGTTTGTCAGTTCGCCCGATCGCGCGGGCGTGTTATTTTCTGCTTGAGTGACGATCGATTCTAGTTGTTTTAATTGAGTCGGTGTCGCATTTTGACTCGCCCCGGCGGCCGATAATTGTTCCAAAGCGATGCGACAATCGTAAAGATCCGCCGCATCGGCGATCGACAGCGTAGCGACGCGCAATCCGTGATGCGGATCTGCCGTCACTAAATTCTCTCGCTGCAGTTGGCACAAAGCTTCTCTCACCGGAGTTCGGCTGACGTTTAGCATTTGGGCCAGTTGTGTTTCGATCAGGCGTTCTCCCCCTGCTAATTCCCCCGACAGGATAGCAGTTCGGAGAGCTTGGTAAGTTTGTTCGTGGAGGGATTGAGTGCGGCGAATCGCGCGAAATGACAAAGCCAAAATCAGTTATCCTTCTGTTTAAAATAGAGTTAGTTTAGTTTTGTTAAAACTTGTTGATTCAGCCTTATCTCTCAGATTTTTATGTTAGATAATCAGGAGGTTTTGGCTGACTCATTATCAATGATACAGCACATTGACGCTGATGTAGCAGGTAGGTATAGATTGCAGGTGATATTTTTGGGGACGCGCGGCTTTGGCCGCAGGTGTCAACAACCACGCGCTTGGACGCAGTACGGCAGGGGTTTAAACAAGAGCCTGATAGAAGACATTCGGTTTTAAATGAGTAATGTTAATAGAGGGCTATTTGTGGGGTGGGGGCGGGTTTATTTTACCTGTTTGTACTATTTAAGGCTATTGGTGAACCCGCCCCTACAGGTCATGGGAATGGTGCAATATTTCGGTTAAGATTTACCCAATAACACCACGATCGTCAATCCTGTAGGGGCGGGTTCACCTACAGTTTTAAATGGCGCAGACAATCTAAATAAACCCGCCCCCACCCCTTGGTTAAAAGCTAAACTGAGTGCGGAGATTTCCCACAAATACAGTCGGGTTGCCATCAAAGTTGTTGGCATTAAAGATAGCATAAAATGCCGGGACGATCGCAATATTATTAGTAAGCGGGTAGTAGTACGAACCCTCTACCTCGTACTGAGTTCCTCCATTTCCCCCGCCGGAGAGCAAAAATCTGCGGCCCGATATGTAATCGTGGGGAATCACAAATGAAAGCACGCCCAGCGCCCCCTTTTTTCCCAAATCGGGAAATCCCATGCCGACTTGCAAAGACTGTACCTTAATATCTCCGCCAGAGCGATCGCGATTTACCGGATTTACCTCAAGTTGTCCGTAGGAATAGCGCCCGAACAAACCGAAATTCCGGCTCAGCAACCAATCAAAATTGACCACAAAAGTATCGGCGCCGGAGTCTCTAACTCTGCCCCCGAAACCGTCATCTGCATAGCCGTAAGGCAGCGGTTCGCCCACTGCGCCGCCGATGAATCCGTTATAAGGTTTGAGGCTCGATCGCGCGTAAAGCAGCCGCAGATTGAAAGAGTTGCTGGGGGCGTATTCCAACTGCGCTGTCATCGTGTTTGTACTGTTGAACAAACCATCGCTGGGATTGCTAGCCGTATTGAATACCGCAGGATTCAAAAATTCGGTATTTTCAGCCATATAAGCAGCCGTAAACCTGAGCGGTTTGGCAACTTGCCAAGTGACAGCAGCGCCCGATCCGCGATCGACTGCATTTAACAGCGTACTTC
The DNA here is from genome assembly GCF_036705405.1 of Microcoleus sp. B13-B6. Classification (NCBI taxonomy): domain Bacteria; kingdom Bacillati; phylum Cyanobacteriota; class Cyanophyceae; order Oscillatoriales; family Microcoleaceae; genus Microcoleus; species Microcoleus sp. B13-B6. The sequence goes on along the minus strand of NZ_JAUBUJ010000143.1, from coordinate 8,171 downwards.
CGTTCGAGTTAAAACTCGTGGCTCCCCTCAGAAAGAACGTGAAGCGATTGCCGTCAAAATACCGATAATAATTCAATCGCGGCCCGATGGAAACTTGCACTTTATCTCCCACCGGAAACGTGTAAGACATCTCGCGAATTCCCACAGTATTAGCCGTGGGTACGCCAGTTTGATCTAAAAACGGCGTTCCCCAAGTGTTGTAAAAACCCGCCGATACCAGTTCGTTTGCGGGTGAGTTGCCGTTGCCGACAACTAACTGAGTCACCAGCGAATCTTTGCCTGTAAACGAAGTATTAAGCGTCAAGAAAGCGTAGGAGCTAAAAGTAGTTTCTGGTTGCCCCCGCTCAACGCGAGTCGGTCGGTTGTTGGCATCGCGAGTTGGGGGAGCAAAGGGGCTGTTTGGGGCGGTGCGGCTGCGTTCTGCGGTGATATCGCCTGTGGGAAATGCTGATGTCAGGTTGAACCAAACCGTAGCATTCAGTTTCGTTGTGGTCGAAAATTGATTCGATTCTAGCTCCGCCGTGCGGGCTTCTAATACATCGATTCTACCGCGCAGCGTTGCTAGTTCTGCCGCAAATTCTTCTTGCAGTTTTTGGAGTTTTTGTAAATCTTCTTTTTTGACTAAATTCGAGGTTCCTGCTGTTACCAACTCCGCAACTTTATCGAGACACGCATTCAAACCGGCGGCGAATTCGTAGCGTGTCATGGCTCGATTTCCGCGATAGGTGCCGTCGGGATATCCTGCTATGCAGCCGTAGCGCTCAACTAAGGATTGCAGTGCTTGAAATGCCCAATCTGTAGGCTTGACATCGCTGAGTTGGGAAACTGAGGTGACTTGCTCTATTTCGGCAGCATCGTTTATTTCCAGGCTGTCTGTTTGTTGGATGTCGGCGATAGTTGCCGGCTCTTCCGGCGTTTGAATAGACTCGGCTAATATGCTCGATTCGCTGGATGCTTGGGCTGCTGTTTCTGTCTGCTTTATTTCGCTATTTTGAGGAATTTCGGCAATTTGTTCGCTGTCGGTCGCGACGGAAATATTCTCAGCTTGCGCCACTTTTTCGACTTCGATATCAGCGGTTGTTTCTGGTTTTTCCGCAGAATTTATCTGTGTGTCAATTGGTGCGACAGGCAATTCTGCTACAGGTAATTCTGCTGTCGGGGCTGTTGCTTCCTCGCTTTCTGAAACGGAAGTTTCCGCCGCATAAATTCCAGGAGAATGCAGCAGATTAATACAAAAAAAGGCTGGCGTTGCTGTCAGCACAATTTGGAAAAACAAAAATTTAGACATTATCCTCACACCGTAATTTTTTAGTCCATGCAGGCGGACTTTGTTTGACAAGGAGCGGTTTTAACCGAACAATCTCGGACAACGGCAAAATACATCAGATACGACATTTATGAAGTAAACCCCACATCGTTAGCTCTCTGTAGGGACACTTCAAGATCCCTTCTTCGTGTCAACTTAACGTCAAACCCAGTCAGAGACTGCTGTTTGACTATTAAATCTAGATCCCCTCTAGGGCGTGTTTTCAAACTCTAAGATCCCCCCCAGCCCCCCTTAAAAAGGGGGGAGCAAGAGTTTTAAAGTCCCCCTTAAGAAGGGGGATTTAGGGGGATCTGGACTGGGTAAAAACGAGATTGAGCAAGGGTTTTAGGGTTAACTTGTCACCAATGAGCTGAGCCTAAGTCCCTACATTTCATCAACCTGGAATACGCTGTATTCGCTCTTTTAAGTCAGCGGTTTGCGATCGGCCGCAGCAGGTAAAGCCCGCTCTTCTTTCGGAGGCAAAAAGCTCTCATCAACTATCTTATTAACTGGGGGAGCTTCAATCTGTAAGACTTCTGCTACTTGTTTTGCTGTCGCTTCCAGACGAGCTGGATCGACTCCGCCCAAGCCAACTTTTTCAACTTCGGGAGTGATGTACAGCCTTTCTAAAGCAATTTGCAGGCGCCGCTTTTCCGCATTTTTGTCCATCAAGCTGTCTCCAGCTTTTACCACCGATTCCAATCCGGCTGTCGGATCTTTTAAGGTATCTTGGAGTCCTTTAAAATACGCTCTCAAAAATCCTTTTACTACTTCGGGATTCTGGTCTAAAAAGGCTTTTTTAACCACGATCGCATTTCCGTACAAATCTAAGCCGTTCTCGGTGTAGTAAAATACATTCATATCTTCCGGCTTTTTGCCTGCTTTTTCTAGCGCAGGGACGATCGTGGTTGCAAAACCGCTTACCGCATCGACATCGCCCTTGATTAATAAGGTTTCGCGCAGCTTCGGTTCCATTGTAATCCACTCTACCGAATCGGCTTGCACTCCGGTTTTTTGGGCGAATACCGGCCACAATTTGCGCGGTGCATCTCCTGCGGGAGCTCCTAGCTTTTTGCCGACTAATCCTTTCGGATCTGCTATGTTGCTCGACTTGAGGGTGACAATTGAAAATGCCGATCGATTGTAAGGTACTGCAACTGCTACTACTGGATCGTTGGGATTTTTGGCGTTGAACTCCATCATCGAGTAAATATCGCCAAATCCAATCTCGAATTGGCCTGCTGCTACTTTAGTAATTGTATCAGAGGAACCGTAGCCCCGCTCGATTTTGACATCCAATCCTTCGGCTGGGAAATAGCCTTTGTCGATCGCCATTGTCAGCGGTGCGTTGTCGCCTTGCAGCAGCCAAGATGGATTGACTTTGATGGTGCGTTTCTGTGCGGTGTCGGCGGCTGTTGCTGTTGCAGTTGCTCCCCCTGATGCAGGGGTAGTTGCGGCATTCGGCTGCTGGGATTGGCAGCTACTCAGAATTAGTAGCGCTGCGATCGGCATTAGGGATAGCGATCGTCCTAACCACGTATTTTTCATGAAAAAAAACCTTGCTATTTGGACAACAAACCGAAGGAAAAACCTATCTAGCGCACCAAAGGATCTCGCCCATCTCTGCGGATTTCGCCTCAAAGTTAAGCAGCGATCGGGTTTCTTGTATACGGTATGCTCAAATTAATTGGCTGACTGTATACAGAAACACAGTTTTTAGTTTTTTGTCAAACCACAATCAAATAGACAAGTTGATATTTGCCCTAACTGTAATGTTGCGCTCGCTTACCCGATCGCTCGTCCAAAAGTTTGTATTTTCGGATACAGCAAAATTTCCAAATATCAAGAATAAATAGATATATAAATTTGGAAACCATTTGTGTATACAGGATACGGCGGAGTTTATACTAAAGAAAGGAGTTAGACTAACTGTGGTACAGCCTAAAATGCTAACAAATGCGATCGAAACGCAAGAACCGACTCTGTTGGAATTCGATCGAGTGGGTTTAGAGTATCGAGTTGACGGCCAACCGAGGCGAATTATTGACGAGATTTCGCTGTCGATCGCCCAAGGAGAATTTGTGTCCTTTGTGGGGCCCAGCGGCTGCGGTAAAACTTCGATTTTGAGGATGGTTTCCGGGCTGTCTCCAGCGCCGATCGGCGAAATTCGGATTCGCGACAAAAAGATTGCCAAACCGCTTAAAAATGTCGGCATTGCCTTTCAAAATCCCGTGCTTTTGCCTTGGCGAAATACCCTCGACAACGTACTTTTACCGCTGGAAGTAGTGCAGCCTTACAAGCGGGAATTTAAAGATCCTCAGCGGCGCGAAAAGTTCGTGCGCCAAGCCCAAGAATTGTTAGCTACCGTCGGATTGCAAGACTTTCAAAAACAGTTTCCCTGGCAATTATCGGGAGGAATGCGGCAGAGGGCTTCCCTGTGTCGGGGCTTGATTCACCAGCCGGAAATACTGCTGTTAGACGAACCTTTTGGGGCGTTAGATGCTTTCACCCGCGAGGAAATGTGGGTGATGCTGCAAGAGTTGTGGATGCGGGTGAAGTGCGTTTGCATCCTGATCACTCACGATTTGCGCGAGGCAGTTTTCTTATCGGATACTGTTTATGTAATGGGCCCGCGCCCGAGTTCGATCGTCTATAAAGTCAAAGTCAACCTGCCGCGTCCCACTAATCTAGATATGATCCTGTCGGATGACTTCAACCACATCGTAGCAGAACTGCGCCGCCACATTCACCGCAATTAAAAAACGAGAAAGCAATGGATAAGTTAGAGAAATTTGCTCGCTCAAAAACAGCAAGCATTGTGATGCCAATTGCTGCTACAATCTTGCTGTTCGTGCTGTGGGAAATTCTGGTATTGCTATTAAAAATTCCCCCTTACAACTTGCCCGCACCTTCTGCAATTATCGCCGCCACTTTAACTCAAAGCAAAGCACTGATCGAAAACTCGGGACAAACTTTGTTTACAACTTTAGCGGGTTTTTGCATAGCCATTGTAGCTGGCATAGTGCTGGGGTTTCTGATCGGGTATTCGCGGATTGCCTATGTAGTTCTGTACCCGCTATTAGTTGGGTTCAATACTGTACCGAAAGTCGCATTAGTGCCGCTGTTTGCGCTGTGGTTTGGCATCGGTACGGTGCCGGCAATTCTGACTGCTTTTTTGCTGGCATTTTTCCCGATCGCAGTTAACGTAGCTTTGGGATTGGATACAGTTGAACCCGAGATGAAAGATGTGATGCGATCGCTCGGTGCATCGCAAATCGAAATCTTCCAAAAAGTCGGGTTCCCCCACACCTTACCCTACGTTTTTGCATCCCTAAAAGTAGCAATTTCCCTCGCCTTTGTCGGCGCTGTAATTTCGGAAACAGTAGCATCCAACAAAGGCCTCGGCTACTTAATTGTCACCGCGAGTTCTAACTTTGACGTGCCTTTAGGTTTTGCAGGATTGATGGTTTTGGCTGTGATGGGAACCGTACTTTACAGCTTGTTTGCTGCTGCTGAGAAATACCTGATTTACTGGGCGCGCTGATGGGATGGATTCAACCAAACCCACTGCCGGAAATTGGGGTGCAAGTGGCCTAAAGGTTCTTCGTGCCCAGGCTGTTTGATGTCTTCTACAGGTACTGGCGCGGGGGATTTTTTGGTTAGTTGGCGATTGAAGAATGTCATAACTTTGCCTCCAAGATTGTTGTTTTTCTGGGAGGCACATGGAAACCTGTCACCATACCAGCTTTATTTGGTATGTCCGAATCTTTTTCTGTGCCTTATGATACTATTATAGAACTTTTTCGGCGGGAAGTATCCCCCGATCGGGTGATATTGACTTAGGCATGGGGCAAAGATTGAATTTTCTTGTGGGGTGGGCATCCTGCCCGCCACTCAGCAACAGGCAAGATATTTGTTCCACAGCAACAGGCATCTTGCCTGTTCCACAGCAACAGGCATCTTGCCTGTTCCACAGCAACAGGCATCTTGCCTGTTCCACAGCAACAGGCAAGATATTTGTTCCACAGCAACAGGCAAGATGCCTGTTCCACAGCAACAGGCAAGATGCCTGTTCCACAGCAACAGGCAAGATGCCTGTTCCACAGCAACAGGCAAGATGC
>NZ_JAUBUJ010000143.1:0-2644 GCF_036705405.1 Microcoleus sp. B13-B6 | reverse complement strand
CTGTTCCACAGCAACAGGCATCTTGCTTGTGAAGCAAAGATTGAATTTTCTTGTGGGGTGGGCATCCTGCCCGCCCGATTAATTTTGAATTGCCGACTCCAGGCGAAAGCGGGCTATTTCGCAAATTTCAGCTACAGCCTGCTGCATTTCAGTTTCCTGGGAGTTGTCGAGGCGCTGTTTAAATGCTTCGAGAATGCTGGTTTTAGTGTGTTTTTTCACGGCCGCAATGAAGGGGAAATCAAACTTTTGGCGGTACGATCGATTCAGGAATTGAAAGCGATCGAACTCTTCAACAGAAAGTTTATCCAAACCGGCACCGGCTTGTTCGCTAACGGATGCTTCCGCCATTTTTGCTTTGCTTCCTAAATCCGGGTGGGCTTGAATTAAAGCTAATTTTTCGGCTTCAGTCATGGCGCTGACAACTGTTACCATTTTGGCGTGCAAGTCGGCTGTGGATGCGAAAGGGCGATCGTCCCAAGTGCGGCGGGCGATGGCTGGTGTATGTTCAAAAATCTCGCCGAGGGCTTGTGTAAATTCTTCCTGGCTGAGTTGGTTGAGTTGAACTAAAGAGTATGGCATTTTGAATCGGTTGATTAAGTTTAATTAGCTTTGTTTTACTTTTTAGTTTGATTGAACCGCTTTCGTCGCGTTCTGCGAAGCAGTTCCCGAAGGGTAGGGCACGAAGGAAGAAGAGGGAAGAAGAGGGAAGAAGTAAATAATCTTCTACTGGTGAAGTTGTATTGTGTGCGGTTGATTGACCGTGATTCCTGTAGGGGCGGGTTCACCAACCATAGTCGCCAAAAACCGACAATCTCAAAAACCCTTCCTAAGCCTATGTATTATGGGCGATCGATCTGATTGCTAATGACTGATGACTACTGACTACTGACTGATGATTAATGACTGCTGACTTGAGTTTGTTCGACTTCGCCGTGGGCTTTTAGGAGTGCAGCAATTTTGCGGCGGATGATGATTCCCGGTTTATCTGTCAGCATATGCTGTTCTTGGGTGATGTCGAGGGGTACGTCCCAATCGGTGGTTTCTAAAATGCGTTTGTCTTCTAATGTAACGGCGCGATCGAAGGCAATAATATCGCTGGTTTTAGCATCGGCTTCGGTATCGTTGCGGAGGCAAAATTGCACCATTTGAGATGCGGAATCGTTAATCGGAGTCATGGTATTGACGATGATGTGAACGAGTCCGTTTGGGTAAACAATCCGCAGTTTGACGGTAAAGGGCATAAACCAAATTCCGTCGATCGTCCGCACGGTTTCTTGTTGCTCGATTTTTAAGTTTTGCTGTTGCTGTGCGGGATTTGCTACGCCTAAAATGCTGCGGTAGTGCAGTTCCCATTCTGTTTCTTCAAATTCCATTACATCCGGGGCGAGATGTGCTTCGCTACCGAAAGTTGCGGTATGTACAAAAGACGGATGCGCCATATCTAATTCATTTTCCATTACTCGCAATCCCGCACAATTCCAGCGTTCGTAAAATTCGTGAATTTGGCGGTAATTCGAGTCTGCAGCTTCGGGAATATCGGGAATTTCTGCCAGCGGTTCTCCCAGACAAACCCAAACGTATCCGTAGCGATCGCGCGTGCGGTAAGCTTTTACTTTATAATTTGCAGAAATTGCGCCGTTTTGCTGCTGCGGAACGCTGACGCAGGTTCCAGATGAGTTGAATGTCCAGCCGTGGTAAGCGCAGCAAATGTTGCCGCCGACAATTTTGCCGATCGACAGTTTAGCCGTGCGGTGACAGCAGCGGTCTTCAACTGCGGCGGGTTTACCTTCGGAATCCAACCACAAAACGATTGATTCTCCTAATAGTTCAAGCGCTTTTGGTTCGCCGGACAATTCGGATGTAGGAATCACTGGATACCAGAATCGTTTTAAAATAGGTTGCTTCGTAACTAACATAATCCCTCCTATTATAAATAATAACTAAATCCTTCTTCCTTCTATCTGATATCTTGCACCATTCTCAGTAAGGTTTTTATGGGCGGACTCTCCTGCCCAACCCCTACTCCCCACAAGAAATTTATTCTTTGTGGAACAGGCTTTCCGGCCTGTTCTTGAGGTGCTTTCACCCACAAGAAATTTATTCTTTATGGAACAGGCTTTCCGGCCTGTTCTTGAGGTGCAAGATGTGAACGTTATTCAACTACCGCGATAGGTACTGTAAGACCACGGCGAAACTAGCAAAGGTACGTGATAATGCGCGCTTGAATCTGCGATGCCGAACTGAATCGGAACGCTGTTTAAAAACGGCGGTTCTGGCAAATTTTCGGCAGACTGCGCGAAGTATTCGCCCACAGAAAAGACTAATTCGTAAACTCCCGGTTTGAGTTCGCTTTCGGATAGTAAAGGATCTGTGGTGCGGCCGTCAGCATTAGTTGTTACAGTTTTCAGCAGCGTTTTTGCGCCGGAGTTTGGGTCAATTGAATGCAGGGCGATCGGCATATTTGCAGCCGGACAGCCGCGGGCTGTATCGAGAACGTGAGTAGTAAGTTTTCCTGACATTTTTTATTCAAGAAGGAAGAAGGAAGAAGGAAGAGGGATGATATCATGTCCGGTGTGCGATTCGTTTAACCTAAATGGGTAGGTTCTCCTATCCAGGGACGGTTAGCCTAACTCTCAACGGAGTT
>NZ_JAUBUJ010000142.1:0-14061 GCF_036705405.1 Microcoleus sp. B13-B6 | reverse complement strand
CTCATTATTGTCTCGGATGATTCACTTTTACGCCCTCAATCCGTCTATGTGCCAGTTGGGGGTGCGGAATGTGGGTTGTATGAGACTGGTGAGGTTTTCCAAGTTAGCGCCGAGTCCCTGAGCAATCTTGCGGGCGGCATCATATTCCAGGCTAAAGCCTGTGATTTTTGCTTTTTTGCCTGTGCTTTCGTCGTCATCATCGCTAAGATCTTCTTCCTCTTGTGGAACAGGCATCTTGCCTGTTTTTCCATCACCTTGTGGAACAGGCATTTTGCCTGTTTCTCCATCACCTGATGAAAGTGTCCACAGCCACATGGCAGTTAATCGAGCATCTTCTTCAAAGCTGGAAGTGTCTGCATCTTTGAAAATGGTGCTGAGTGCTTCTTTGGAAATCGCAGCCCAGACATATTCGAGATATTCGCGGAGGGTGACGATTTCACCGCTGGCTTTTTCGACACTGGAATAACGGGAGAAAATTTCGAGGGCGGGCCCCAAACAAGCAAAGATGGCATCGGCTCCGACTACGCCTTGATCCGTGAGGCGCGGCATCCATTCTTTGATCCGTTGCGGTAGTTCTTGTAAGACATCGCGCCAATCGCCAATTTCTTCGCGTAATGTGCCATCGGGGTTTTCTCTAGGGCGGCAGACAAGGTGAACTGATGAGGCAAGGGCTGCAGAGTCTTGCGCTCTTAGTCTTCCAGGTCTTTCAGTATCAATAGCCCATGAACCAGTAATTGTCCATCCTGCATCAATCATTGCTTGTAGCTGTGTTTCCCATCCTGAAGTGGATTTGTGAGCAAATACAACAATTCCAATTCCAGAAGGCTCTACAATGCGACAAGCCTCGGTAAGTGCTTTGGTCATAGTATTCTGAAAGTAGTTTTTATCTTTCCCTTCGTTCAAATTAACTACACATTCAGTTTCCTTGGGAGTTAGTTCTAAATTATTAGATATTATTCCAGTACCTGCAAGGCTTCTTTTAAGCCAAACCCAAAAGAAGTCAGATAGCTCTGCATATGGAACAGAATCATAATATGGTGGATCGGTAAATACAGCAGTACAAGAGTCATCAGGCAAAGAGTTTTCTGTAGCGCAGTTTTGAGAGATTCCTCCTGATAGATTGTAATTATCTTGCTTACTTTGAACAGCAATTGTTTCAGCAATATCAGCAAATATTCCTTCCAGTCCACCACTTGAAAGTATTGCAGGCGATTCAACGAAATCCCACAACATTGGTATAGCTTGCCTACCGAATGTGTAGCCGATAGCCTCATTTTGTGCAATCCAACGACAAAATGCTGAATCTCTATCAGTTTGTTTGCTTACAGCTAGCGCAAGACAAGTGATTATTGCCTGAGAAAAGTTCTTGTCTTGAGTGATTTCTATTTTTTTAAATATCTTTCTAAGAATCGTCCATAGAGTTGTATGTTCTAATAGCTGCCTTAGCGTAAAAAAGTTTGAGAATGCTTCAATGCCATATTTGCGGGTGCGATAACCGCCGCCTTTACCTCCAGTGCCATCTATTGGTGTAGGCTCATTTGGGATAAAGCTTAAAAAATCCACATGACTACTTTTTAGGATTTCCAACTTATTTAAAACTAGACTAATTACATCTAGATCATTTCTCTCTGGTAGACAGTATGTACGACCTTTCTGCCCAGCAACAATTTTAACGATAAGTCGAGCATCATAAGAACCGCCCTGTCGCTCTTTGATCTGCCGTCTTACTGAAATAACTGTTGTTGTATATTCTGTAATAGGACAAGTAGCAGAGCCTTTTGCCACCGTTCCCTTCTCAACTTCCTTCTCACTCTTCGGCTCAAAAATTTCCAACAAAGGACGGCGCACCTTGCGCGTTACCCCATTGGCATAAGTCACTTCTATCGTCTCAGTTTGCACAATACCCGAAGCATCCCGTACCCAGCGCAAAGCCCTATATCTCCCTGCTTTCTTTGCCAACCAAAGACTACGCATTAACGGCACTTCCACAGGAATCCCCGTCCCATCATCAGGAGCCTCAGAAATAATTGTCCTAGCCCATAAATAAGCAATCGGTGTACTTCCATCAGGGTCTTTAGGATAAAATTCAGCTAATTCCTTCTCTGCTTCTTCCTTAACCCATTGTCCCCATTTCCGCACCTCATCCGCTAACTTTTGCCCATATTTAGGAATATATTCCAACACCACCTTATTTAACAAAACCGCCACCGGATTCAAATCCGAAGCAAAAGCATCCGCCCCCACCCGCAGCGCTTCCAAAGGAATCGAACCACCCCCAGCAAACGGGTCAACAACTAGGGGACGAGTTCGGGGAACGCCGCCTAAAGCTTCATGGGCTGCTTGAGTTAAAGCGCGACTGGTTTCTAAATAGTCTTGCTGTGTGGAATTATCCCAATTAGCAAAATCCGCAATAAAATCCAATAACCGATAGCGGAGAATATTGAGATGCTGGCGATTATTAGAATCTAACTGATTTTCCGTTTTTGCTAAAACCTTCCACTTACTCCAATTTTCAGGAGAACAATGATTAGCTAAATCCTTATCCGTCGCCACTTTCTTAGCAAAATCATTAAGAATGCTGGCTGCTTTATCCCGAAATTCTTGAGGGCAGAGTTCATCAACAGGATCGATCCACAATGAAGCACAAATCACCGCCCGACACGCGGCCAAAGGTCGCCTCGCCCACCAAATATGCAGCGTGGAAATATGCCCGTGACGGATAGATTTTTCCCGTCTGGCGTGGGCAGAAATCCGCTTGATGGGGAGGTCAACTTCAATGAGGCGTTTGGGATAATTAGTTTTGTTAATCACTTGCTCGCCTCCAAAATTTTCTCTGCATCAACATGATAATGTTCAATCTTCACTAACGGTTCCCATCCCAACTGCACGGGGTCTTGTATTGAACGCACTTCTGGAGTAGAGGCACAGTTAAAGACTACATACAGCCAGTAGTCTTTTTTTAAGCGTTCTGCTGTCTTGTATTCGTTGGTGGTGAGGGCTACTTCACCCACCCGCGATCGCCCTTTAACCTCAATAAACCTCACCGCGATCGCCGTGCTTGGATCTTCTGGATGAGGTTTGCGGGAGATTAAATCAAAGCCGCGATTCTCCTTTTCTACACTCACCACCAGCCAGCCCCTCGCCTCCTCGTAGGCAATAACTGCCTCGACTGCAATTCGCTCAATTTCGCGATCGCTAACCATAGCAGCCATTTCAGGGGATGTGCGTTCTGGATGGGGAAGTACCCAAGCCCGTCCGTGATGTTGAATATCCGCGATCGTGCAACTGCGCTCTTTTTCGAGTTCCTCCCGCCGCGTTTCCAATCGCCCGTTTAACTCAAACAATCGGTCTTCCATTTGCTTGAGGCGGCCGTCTAGTCCAGATTCCTTGACACCAGATTCTTGTCGCGAAATTAACTCAGCAAACTGACACTGCACTTTGTCAATAATTGTACTAAAACTAATTTCCATGTGGTCAGAAATAGTCTTAACTTCCTGCTGTCGTTGAGTCCTGATTTCTGTCAAAAAACGATTCAATTCTTGTTCTATCAACGCTTGTTCTGTCTGGTCGCGACTGGGTAAATCGGTATCATTTGGCAAACTAACAACCAACTTGGCACTATCAGTTACTGGCACCAAATCTAAAAATAAAGTCGGCTGTCGCACAGTCATTGTCCCGTCGATTTCCGTCTGCACCACATAGACACGTTCGTGCAGCTTGTTACCGCGTCCATCGGCGATCGCCGCCGAAAACACATCCAATCTCGCAGGTCGATCGCGATGCAAATCGAAAAACACTGCCCCGTGGCGCAAATCATCCTGTACCCGCATTAGCACATCTTCCCGCACGCACTCAAACAGCGGATGTCCGGGCGTCACCCATTCCAGCGTTGGGTCATCTGTCAACTTATGTTTATCAAACGTAATCTTTTTGTAGTCATGACCCAATTTGCCAAAGCGGGTTTCCAAACGTTCCCCGATCGGCCATAGAGTACGCGGTACTCGCCCAATGCGGTACACCTTCTGATGCTGGCGCGTTTCCTTGGGGTGAATCCCCGAAATCGGCGCCGCTTGCACAAAAAAGTCATCAATCACTTCTGGCACTAAACGTCGCTCTTTTGCTTCTGCTGATTTACCAATAATCGCACTTAAGTTCAGTTCCCGCTTAGCTAATCCTTCTAAAGCGGAATTCGTGAGGCGGCGGAATCGATCGGTGTCCACTTGCTCGACGATGCGGTTCTTAATCACATCTTCCGTCAAGTTGTGAGCGTACATCTCCCGAATCATCCGTTCTAGCTGATTGGCCGGAAAAATATCGCCCAAAACATTAAACACTTTGCCAGTGCGTTCTGGATCGATGTCAATCTCGATCGCCCGGATGCGCTCAAACAACTTCCACAACACCCGTCCTTCGCGGGTATTCGTCGAAACAAAGTTAAAAATCAGACAATCCTTATCCTGACCGTAACGGTGGATGCGACCCATCCGCTGTTCCAAGCGCACCGGATTCCAGGGAATATCATAGTTAATCAGGAACCAGCAGAATTGCAAGTTAATGCCCTCCCCCGCCGCTTCCGTCGCCACCAATACCTGACAATCTTCCCGAAACTCGCGTTCAGAATAAATTCGGGTATTGGGCGTATCCCTGTCTCCAATTTTCATCCCCCCGTGAATCTGAGTCACCGATAGTCCCCACTCCCGCAGCTTACCCACCAAATAATCCAAGGTGTCTTTGTGCTCGGTGAAAAGCAGCAGTTTCATCAGCGGGTCTTGGAATATGCCTTTCTGGGTAATAGCTTCTTTCAGTTTCACCAGTTTCGATTCAACTTCTCGTTTTTCCAACGTCCGCGCTTGGTCGATCAGTTTGTTCAACTGATAGATTTCTTGTTGCAGCGCTACGGGGTCAATGGAAGCGACGACTCCTTCCAAATCTCCCAGAATTTTTTCCTGTTCTGCTTCAGTCAATTCATCAAAATCCTCTGGAACTTTCTTAGCAATCTGTTCGGCCCGATAAGCCTCTGGGTCTTCCAATATCCGCTGGCGTTTATCGCGCATTCGTTCTAAACTTCGCCGCACTGCGTAGACACTAGATGCGAAACGACGTTGCAACATTGCCATCGTAAAACCCAAGGCGCGACCGCGGGCGGAATCATCGGCCGATGCTTTGATTGACTGGTCTTCTACATACTTAGTCAAGTCGTCGTAGAAATCCAATTCTTCGTCATCAATTTGAAAGTCGATGGTTTCAACTTTGCGATTAGTAAATAGCTTTTTGGCTTGACCTGTTTCTGTATCGGGGAAAGTAACCAGAGCTTCTTTAGTCCGCCGCAGATAAAACGGAGCATTATTCCGACGCATTGCTTCTTCTAAACTCGTAACATCACCATAAACATCGCGGTCTAGAAGTTCTAGGAATAAACAAAAGTTTTTGGGGTCGCCTTTATGAGGCGTGGCGGTCATTAATAAGTAGTGGTCGGTGAGTTTGGAGAGTTCTTCACCGAGTTTGTAAGCCAAGGTTTTATCATCGGAACTATAGGCGCTCATCTTGTGGGCTTCATCCACAATGATTAAGTCCCAATGACTCCGCAGGAGACTATTTTTGGCATCTTCAATGCGGGAAACCCAGGATATTGAGGTTATGACTTGTTTCTTTTCTTTCCAAGGGTTAGATCCGTAATTTGCCCGCAGGACATCGCCCCGAATCACCTCAAAATCTTCGCGGAATTTGTCTTTGAGTTCCCGCTGCCATTGAAATGTGAGGTTGGCGGGGGTGACAATTAAGGTACGCCTGACTAAGCCCCGGACTTTGAGTTCTTTGAGTAGCAGTCCGGCCATGATGGTTTTACCAGCACCGGGGTCATCGGCTAGCAGGAAGCGGATGCGGGGTTGTTTGAGAAAGTATTCGTAGACGGCTTCTAGTTGGTGGGGCAGGGGGTCTACATGGGCGATCGCCAGGGCAAAATAAGGGTCATATTCGTAGGCTAAACCCAAGCGCAGGGCTTCCACGCCCAGGCGAAAATGCAGGGCGTTGCCGTCAAAGGGTTCTTGTTCTGGCGTAGCTTCTAGTTGAGCCACCTGTTCTTTGGACAGAATGGGCTCGTAAACTTGGTTGGTATTGATTCCTTTGCCGATGAGTTTAATGGCATCTCCCATCGGCACTACCATAATTACTTTTACAGGTTCTGGGAAGAGGGAGCCTCGCAGAATTACATTGGACTTCATTTGCTCTACTTGCATCAGCTTTCCATTCCCCAAACAGGATTTTATAATTAATACGGTCTAGCTGCTAACTTTAGTTTTTTATGGATAAAACAATATAATTAAGTAGCTATTTTACACCCATCTTACTAATTTTATCTTATCAACGGGAGCGATTTCATTTACCGGAGCGATCGCCCCTAGCGCTCATTTCGGCAAAGGCTCCAATATTTTCTCAGAATGACTTGCTGCAACCGCCGCAAATAAAGCTTCATAATGATTCAAAGCTTCCTCCAATCCGTGACAGCCAAAGGAGTGAAATGAGGCTATAAATTTTTGTCTCTCGTCAAACTGTGGCAAATTCTGTCCAAGGTCTTTTGCTAGGATGATGAAACCCCAAAACAATATCGCCCTTAGAAATTCCTGCTGCTAGTAAATCATCAACTACGCACAAATCCGTCCAATCTTCTTCCACCCAAATTTTACCATCTTTAATGCGAAGATACATGGTAATGTGGCGGAGCCGTTTTTTGCCATCCCACCCCGAATGAAACCATAGATAGTGATCTCGTTCTTCGTCAAATGCTAGACGATGCTCTGGCTCTAATTCATCTAGTGCGATCGCCCCTTTGACGGTCATTTCATAATATCCAGTCAATATTTGTTTAATTGTATTGCGATAGTATTCTAATTTATCCATTCCAGAATTTCCTCCTTTGCCATTTCAACTACCATTAACAAAACCTGATTTTCATTAGTAATTACTTGGATAGACTTGCGTTTAAAAAAATCTTGGTATACAATATCATCAATTGCCAAATAGAGCCTGTATTCTGGAGCCGTGAGTTGAATCAGATTTCGGTAGACAATGTATTGACCGAGGGCGCCGTGAAAATCATACATTAGCGATCGCCCAATAAAGCTCTTAATTTCAACAACTATTTTTTGTCCTTGGCGTTCTGCGGCGATCGGCTTTTCTGCTGCTATAGCAATCCTAAATGATTTGTGTAATTATTGTAGGGGCTCTCCCCACGCCCGGTTGCCCCGCCTTGGGTGGGGTAGGCACGGGGAGTAGGGGTAGCACTACCCCTACATATTTTTACAACTGATTTAGGATTGCTATATATCGGCATACAACTCCGCATCCTCATATTTGATGAAGTACGGGTCAGCCGTAATTATCCAACCATCTTTTAGCAGGGCATTTTTAACTGCATTGTGATAGGTGTCTTTGGCAGGCATTGTAAAAATAGTTAAATATTACTCGCTCTTTAAATACAGTAAATACATTATAACTCTTAAGATTCGGTTTCACCAAGAAACAAATAACGGTTGGTACTCACTAACCTAATGAGCTTATTATTTCGGCAAAGGCTGCAACAGCTTATCACCATGACTTGCTGCAACCGCCGCAAATAAAGCTTCATAATGATTCAAAGCTTCCTCAAATCCGTAATTCTCTACAGCATAACTTCTGCCTTGTTCGCCCAACGCATCCACCTTAGCAGGGTGCAGGTACAAATCCTCAACAGCCTCCGCCAAAGCCTCCGGATCTTCCGGCGCTACCACCACCCCGCCACCGCTTTGCTGCACAGCTTTGTGGGCCGTACCGGTTTCGGGAACCGAAGCCAAAATTGCCCTGCCGCTGGCGAGAATTACTTGAATTTTTGAAGGCATATTGAAGTTAGTAACGCGGCGCTTTTGTACAACTAAACTAACATCAGCAGCAGCTAACAATTCTGGCAATTTTTCTCGCGGTTCAAATGGTAGCAGCATTACATTATTAGCTTTGTAAGTTTCGCAATCTTGTTGCAAGCGCGCCAAGGCTGTTGATTCCCCCACAATTACAAAAGCGATTTCGGGTATGTGTTTCAAACGAGCCGCTGCTTGGACAACTGTTTGCAAGCCTTGAGTTAGGGCAATGTTGCCAGCATAAAGAACGACAAATTTGCCATTAAGTTTGTGAGTTTCTCGAAATGAGTTATTTTCCTTGGGTAAAGGGCGAATGAAATTAACATCAACCCAATTGGGAACGCAAACTATTTTTTCGGGGGGTACTCCTTGAGAGTGCAATTTGGTGACAAAACCGCTGTCGATGACGCTAACTTGGCTGGCTGTGCAGTATGCCAATTTTTCCAAAGCGTCAGCAATGCGAACTAGCAGTCCGTTTTTTTTGACCAAGCCGACGCGCACGGCTGCTTCTGAGACGATATCCTGAACGTTGAGGACGATCGGGCAAGCGCGAATCCAGCCGTAAAAGGCGACTGGGACGCAAATCGGTAAAGGGGGCATTGTCGAGAAAATCACGTCGGGACGCCAGCCTCTGAAGGCTTGGACGGCGCTGGAGACGACAAAACTGCCGTCTAGCACAAGTCGGTCTAGGAGGCTGGGGTGGGGGCCGTTGACGCGCAGATAGCTGCGCTGAATTGTGACGCCGTTGTGTTCTTCGGTGAGGTAAAATTGGCCCTCATATGG
Source organism: Microcoleus sp. B13-B6 (assembly GCF_036705405.1). NCBI lineage: Bacteria > Bacillati > Cyanobacteriota > Cyanophyceae > Oscillatoriales > Microcoleaceae > Microcoleus > Microcoleus sp. B13-B6. The sequence continues at coordinate 5,389 of NZ_JAUBUJ010000142.1, read as the reverse complement.
CGGATAAATCCGGCGCTGGGGATAGTTGGGCATTCCTGTGACGACTCGGACTTGGTGCCCGCGCTTGACTAGGCCTTGCGCTAGTTCTGTCATCAGGGGGGCAATGCCGATCGGCTCTGGATAATAGTTATAGGAATAAATTAGAATACGCATAATATTTATTTTGAAGCAAATTGTCCTGCAGCCGCTTGCATCGAGCCTGCACCCGCAGAATTGCAGAGGATGTGGTTGGGTTCCGGGTAGGACAATAAGGGGCGAGGGATCTTTCACTGCTTGGGAAAGAAGCCGCCCTTACCGGGCGGGTATCGCGCCCTCAGCTAATGTTTTTTCGCATTACCAGGCAGTTGCGGCGATCGTCGGTACGGATATACCGAAGCTCGTCTGTGAGCTTGTACATGAACACCAGTCCCCTTTCTCCGTCTCTGTCCAAAGGATCGCGCTGCTCTTGCATGATCGAGTGCAGCTTTGCTTCTAAGTTGAAGGGTTGACCCCTGTCCCAAATCCTAATTTCTAAGTAATCGGCAAACACTTTTACCTCAATGTCTATGGGCGTCGTGGGGGGCAAGTTCTGGTGAGCGTGGCGGACAGCGTTTGTAAAGCCTTCGTTGATTATCAGCCGACACTGCCACCAGAAATCCGCTGGTATCATTGGCAAAACGATATTCTCCAACCATTCCAAAACGGATGTTAAAGCATTCAGGTCTGTTTCAACCTGCAGGTGCCACTCGGCCTTTGGTTGCTTGTCTTTCATCTTTCTTCCCCCAGGTCGGCCCCCACCACCGCTGTACTCAGCGCCGGAGGGAGAGAAAAAGGAGGGCAAGGTCTTGGCAACATATTAGTTAAGTCAAGCTTGAGTTGAAGAAGCCCGTTTTGCCTCAAGGTGAGCATTCCTTTCGCACCATTTACTCGCACAGCAAATGAGAGACTTCCGATACTGTAAGCCGCCTCGGTAGGGCGTTTAAATAGGGAAAATTTCCGAGTCAGCTTGCGAGGCAGTGATTTAAGCTTCGACCGTGTTAGCAGTCGCTACTTTTCTAAACACAGGTGAGTTCTTCTCGTCCTCGAAAATCATGCTGGGAGCATTTGAGTATGACTGGAACTGGCTAATTGCTAATTATTAATGCTCTGATTGCAGAGCTGGCAACTAGCTGTGCATTTTCTGGGCGTGTGAATTTTAACACTTAATGCTAACGTAGGTATTGCTAGCGATCGTCTGCTTGACTAAGTATCAAGTTTGAGTTCCCGCCGCCCGTCGGCAACAGCACCTGAAAGTTCAGGGCTGGGTTGTTGAGGGCTCCTACACAGCGCCACTATTTTTGTTAAAAAGGACTGTTACAGTTTTAACAATTAGTTTCAAGTCATACACCAGGCTCCAGTTTTGTTGGTATTTTAAATCTAAACGGATGACATCTTCAAAATCGCGGACTTGAGAGCGACCGTTGACTTGCCATTCCCCGGTCATCCCGGGTTTGACATCCAAACGCTGCCACTGAGGGACTTCGTAGCGCTCAACTTCGTCTGGGGTAGGCGGTCTAGTGCCGACTAGACTCATTTCGCCTTTGAGCACGTTCCAAAACTGCGGCAGTTCGTCGAGGCTGGTTTTGCGTAAGATGCGCCCGACTTTGGTAATCCGCGGGTCGTTGTCATTTTTGAAAAATGCGCCAGAAGCTTGGTTTTTGATTTGGTCTTTCATGGCTTCGGCGTTGGTACACATCGATCGAAATTTCCAAATCCGAAATTGTCTGCCCATCCAGCCACAGCGGGTTTGACCGAAAAATATCGGGCCTGGATCGTTGATAGTGATGGCTGCAGCTATGGGTACAAGCAAAATTCCTGTAATCACCAAACCGACGATTGCCCCAACAATGTCTATCAGCCGCTTCACCCACGATTGCACTGAAGGGTGGGTCATCGGTAGGTGATTGTCCGAGGGGTTGGTCTCTGTGGGAGTTGAGGTTGCAGAGGGCTGCTCGATCGTCAGCACTTGATCTAGGCTGGTGAGAGCAAATACTGCCATCACCTGTGGCTTGAGACTTCGGAGCACCAAGTCGCTGCCACGCTGTTTGGCAAATTTCAGATTGCTGACTAAAGCACCGATCCCGCTACTGTCGATGAATGTCGTCTGACTAAAGTCTAGGACAATCTTGCTGGGAACGGTGCTTCCCGAAAAAAGTTGCTGGCAGGTTGTCTTGAAGTTTACGGCTTCAAGTACGCTCAAGCGCACGGGTATGTGAACTGAGGGAATCTCGTCCGAGTACGTTACCCGAAAATCTGCCTCTGGGGTTTGACTGACCATGAAGTCCTGGTTTCAAATTTCAAGCTGATGTCTTTAGCCTATTCTGTCCTAGCAGATCCACCTTTACCAAATATTATGGTTAACAAAAGGCTAGCTTTATACAAACTTTACAAAAACGCCTGCCAAGTCGCCCGCCGAGAATGATATCAAAGGCAAAAATAGACTTATAGCCTTTCGAGCTCTCATATGAGGTACTCATGGGCATAGGGCATAGGCCTCCGTGGGCATAGGGCATAGGCCTCCGTGGGCATAGGGCATAGGGCATACCTCACCACGCTTGAGAACCGCTATAAGTCTATTTTTGCCAGTTTTGGCCCAAAGATTTTTGAACGCAGTCGCTGTCAAACTTTGACATCGGAATCAAGATTTTTGTGGATTCAGGCCCATTAATCTTGTCGTTAATAATTTTCGTGCCTCTCTTGCACCGGATAACTATCGCAGTTAACAGTTAACAGCTAACACAGAAGTCAACAGTTAACCGTTAACTGGAAAACCCCGTACCAAGCGTCGGGGGATGAGGTTAAGAATTGTAGACGTTTTCTGACTGGGATGTTTCGCGGGTGATGGGTTTGACTTTGGCTTTGGCTTTGGCTGCGTTGCGTTTGAGGGCCTGCAGACGAGCTTCGTATTTAGCCCGCTGCTGTTTTTTGGAGGTTTGCTCGATTAAGGTTTTTAAGGCGCTGCCGAGGCTTTTGTAGGCGTTTGGGAGAGTGTAGCCGAAGCGGGTGGCTAGGGCGAGGGCTTTTTCGTCGGCGTCTATTGCTTCTTTTAAACTTTTCTCTCCGTTGTTTTTTTGGAAAAGTCTCCAGCCGGAGACGCCGCACAGGGATAGGGCCAGTAACAGCAGCAAGCCGTCTTGCACCCAAAGTTCGCCGACGGCGCCGCCTAAACCAATGGCGAGGGCTGCCATTTCCCAACCGTCTCTGGGAATGGTGTCGTTTTGGATTCTGGCGACTTCGTGCCAAAATAGGAGGTTGCGCTGATCCATTGCTAGCTGTTCCCAGCGGATCAGGTCTATTTGGATTTCTACCTGGTCTTTGCCTATTTCTTCGCTGCGGATCAGGGTAGGATTAACTTCTATTGTTTTTTCTACTGTTACCCAACTTTGGAGTTCTGGGGGCAGTATGTTTTTCAAGCGCCGGATCTCACTCATCTCGGCTCTTGCTGTAGAGGTTGCATAGGATGTCATAGCTCCGGCCTATTGATTTTCCAAAGGTTAATATGTGTCTGTTTCTGGAGTATAGCAAACCTTTAATGCAAATATAGTCGAGTAACAGGGGTCGATCGACCAATACTTGCAATTTTACTTGATTTTACTCTCAGGGGGCGATCGCAACTGCCTGCTCGATCCTTGACTTTCGACTATTTCATCAACGGTTCGATTTCTTGCCGCAATTTCGACCAAGCCGACAAAACTTCCGGCTTAGAAGTTATGCCTTTTTGCACCAAAACAACTCCGTCCAATACTTCAGCAATTCCGTACAAACCATTCCGCAGAGCTACATCAGTAAAACGCACTCCCCCCCGAACTCTACCTCTGTCAACCTCAGCTTTCAAATTATTTTGCTTCAACTGCCACAAATCTAACAGCGCATAATCAATATCAACAACTTTTCCCTCTTCGTCTTTCATCTGCATCACTTCTAAACGGATGATGTTCCGGCGGCCCGAAAGGTGGGAAACGATATAACCGCTGGTAGAAACGCTAGCATCTTGGGGAATCAAACTTAAGACTTTTTTGACATTAGCTGCGTGTCCGAGTTGAGCCGGCAAAGATTGATAAACCCAAGGTTGAAAAGAATAAGGAGAGATGAAATACAAAGCTCGATTCGGATTGGAAGTGTACGTAAGCAGTATTGACAGACCGATACACCCAATCCAGAAGCGGTGGAACCTGGGTTTGAATTTATCTTGATGTTGCGACCACCACAGGATTGTACCGTAAAACAACCCCGGAATTATAGCAAATGTGTAGCGGGTGTTGATACCAGTAGCGGCCTTATTAACAACTTGCAGCAACAGAACCAGTAAAGGAAAAACAGTCATTAACCAGGCGCTAGGAGTAATCACAGGTACAAAGGCTAGCGGCAACCAATGACCTAAAAGATATAAAATTCGCCTACTTGCATCTTTAAAAAATACTTCTATTATAAGATGAGGTTGACTGATAATCGCCCAAAGCAGTTCTAGTGTTGACGGGTTCTCGGTTTTGACAAATTTCCTAAAGTAAGTAGCTAAGTACAAGCGGGAATTGTCAACCGAAAACATCGGCATAATTGTATTAGTTATGAACACCACGTAGCTAAAGCTGAGAGCGCACAAAGCTAGGCCGACGCGGGGGTAGCGCCGACTGACAATTAAATACGCTCCGATGCCAAACAAGCTAATTCCAGCATCTTCGCGAGTGCCTAATGTTAAAACTGCGAACAGCCAAAATAGCGGCCAGCGCTGCTTTTCTAATGCGAGGAGCAAGCTAAATATAAATAGAGGAATTTGGCAGTGTTCGTAAAAATTTCCCAGCGTCGGCCCGATGACACCATTTGCTCCGTAATAGCTGGCTACTATCATTACCGACAGGGGAACTGATAGATAGTGTCTTGCTAAGAAATACAGCACTATTCCGGCTGCGGCAATTAAAGAAACTTGCAACACTATCAGGGTAATGGGAGATGGAAATAAGGCATAAATAGGCATCCAAATTAGAAAATCGATGACGAAGTGTTGCCCTAAATGAATGTAAAATGGGTAGGAAAGTTGTCTGTCCATCAGCGAAGCGCTGGAGGCGGCTGAGGACATTGAACTTTGAAAAAATCGACCGTGTATGCTATTCCAAAATACTTGGTTAAATAGACCGTGATCGTAGGTGGATAAGAAGCTTTCGTAGCGAATTATGCTAAAAGTTAAAACTAATACAAAAAAGATGGTTGCTAGGATTTTAACTTGACGCAATCCTGTTTGATTGTTCCAGTAGTAGAGAGGTTTAAATTTCATAGTTTTTGCTGAACGCGATATTTGCTGGGAGCATCTCACCTTTGCAGCCCTCCGCTAGAAATTGGAGTTTTGAGGCAGGAGGCAGGAGGCAGGAGGCAGAAG
>NZ_JAUBUJ010000141.1:0-14455 GCF_036705405.1 Microcoleus sp. B13-B6 | reverse complement strand
ATTACTTGTTTAGGAACAGGCAAGATGCCTGTTCCACAAGAAAATTCATCTTTTGTGGAACGGGCATCTTGCCCGTTATTGAGAATGGTGCCACCTATGAGATTTAATGGAATTTCCCCTAGTGTCTCTTGCAGGGCGATCGCCCTTTGGAACCTTGAAAGCAAGAAACACTTCACTGTAACTTCCGGGCACGGCTCCATATTTGCTGTATCCATATCGGCTCATCCTACGGTAAGAGCAACGATCGACTGTTACCGCTTGCACTTTTCTTGTACGTTAAACTGCTGATCTCAGAGATAGTCGATCGGCTCCCCCGATCGGGGCTACATCGAATTAATAGGCTTTCTAGCGATTTTTTTGCTAAATAACAATAATTTACGACAAATTTTTTGCTGAACTCTACCATTTTGATGTATTTTTTGCTACATTAAATTTTTCGGTAAAACTAAGAAAAGTCAGCATAGTTAAGAAGCGTGCAAGCTCGATCGGGGGTTGGTTGTCTCACTTTGTATCGCACTGCTGGCAGAAGCTGTTTTTCTCACTCTTAAATATATCCCAGAGCCTCACTTATGCAATCAACTTCCACACCTGTAGAGACTATCGATCGACCTTTTATCACTTGGCAGCGAATTATCGACTGGGCCCAGGAACACTACCGCTGCCGGACTTTTAGCAAAGACGAGCGGATTCCCGCAAGACCCGGACTGCTGTATTTAGTCCAGAAAGGTTCTGTGCGACTCGTAGGTAGCGCTCAAGTTAGCGCTGCGGCGGCGAAGTCGAAATCCGCTGACAAAACTACAGAAGAAGCTTTTTTGGGCTTCGTCGGCGCAGGCCAGCCCTTTGAACTGGTTGCTCAGTCTCCGTTTACTCTCCAAGCTTACGCCCACGCCGATCAAACTCACGTAGTGTGGATGTATTGGCACGACTTGGATAATTGGCCTCACTTTCGTAGAGAAATTTTGGATGCGTTTCGCTACCAGCACCAGCGGAAACTCCTCTGGCTGAGCACTTTGGGACAGCGTCGGACGATCGACCGACTGTTGGGATTTCTCACTTTGTTGATCGAGGAGTTCGGCGAACCTTACGTAGGTGACGACGAACCGGATGTGGTTCGGGGCTACCGGCTGCCTTGGGCCTTGACTCACGCTCAAATTGGCAGCGCAATTGGCTCAACGCGGGTGACGGTGACGCGACTGATGGGTAAGTTGCGATCGAAAGGTTTGATTAATACTGAAGATGATAATTTAATCTGTTTGCCGGCTAAGTCTAACCCCCAAAAGACAAAAAACCACAAGCAGGAGGTAGAAGATTCCCTGGAAGATGAAGATTCTCTCGAAGATTCCCTGGAAGATTCCCTGGAAGATGAAGATTCTCTCGAAGATTCTGAATAAAATCCTGCGGTAAATTGCCAACAAACAGCGCGTCACTATTAGTTTTGGGCTGTCGCGCTCGATCGCTCGACAGTGTACGATGAATTGTGTAAACTTTTGCCGTTCTCGAAAGGTGCGACTGACAATGACCGATGACAAGCAAAAATCTTCAATCCCGAACAATCAGCAACGGGTGGTATTCTGCGACTTTGACGGCACGATAACTGTTGAAGAAACTTTTGTGGCCATGCTCAAGTATTTCGCACCGGAACTGTCGTCTCAACTGATGCCTGAAATATACGCTAGAAGGCTGAGTTTGCGATCGGGAGTGCGGCAGTTACTAGAGTCTATTCCCTCGGAACGTTACGGGGAAATTGTGGAATTTTCTAGGGGAAGGCTGATGCGGCCGGGATTGTTGGAGTTGCTGGATTTTTTGGACGAGAAAAAGGTAGATTTTGCGATCGTTTCCGGCGGTCTTCGGGTCATGGTAGAGACGGTAATGGGCGATTTGGTACACCGGGCGAGCGTTATTTACGCTGTGGATGTGGACGCTAGTGGCCCTCGCTTGCAAGTCAATTCTGAGTTTGAAGGAGATGAGGAATTGGTGTCTAAGGTGCGGGTGATGGGCCAGCACCCGGCCGAGGAACAGGTGGCAATCGGAGATTCGCTGACGGATTTTAATATGGCTTTGCAGGCTTCGTCGGTGTTTGCGCGCGATCGGCTTGCCCAGTATCTAGACGAACAGCAAAAGCCTTATACTAAATGGGATAATTTTTTTGACATTTTGGAAAGTTTGTCCCAGAAATGGAATTGAAACTATCGCCTTTCTCAGGTAATATAAATTCCGTTTGCATCGGTATTGTATGATGTTAAATTTTGTAGGGGCGGGTTCACCAACAATAATTGCCCATAATAGACAATATAATAAACCCGCCCCCCTGCATATAAGTCCGATGCTACCGAATTTGATATAAGGTGTGCATGGATCACCCTACGTTGTTTAGATAGGCCAGCGCAATTCCTATCAACCTACTAAAAAATAGATCAAAAGCTGAGGAATTTGTAAAGAATGAGTGGCGATTTGAGATCGGATTTAATTGCAGCAGCCAAACATTTTTACGATCGCGGTTGGATGGTTGGGACTGCTGGCAATCTTTCAGCCCGCTTACCAGATGGCACTTTTTGGATTACTGCTAGCGGCCGCGCGAAAGGGCAGTTAACTAAAGAAGATTTTATCAGAATGAACTCAGACGGTGCTATTGTTGAGCAACCTGTTCCCGACAGCCGCCCTTCGGCCGAAACCAGCATTCATTTAGCCGTTTACAATTGTTTTCCAAACGCTAAAGCTTGCTATCACGTTCACTCGATCGAGGCAAATTTAGTTTCTCGGCTAACAGCAGGAGATGCAGTGCCTTTACCGGCGATCGAAATGCTGAAAGGTTTGGGGGTGTGGGAGGAAAACCCGCAGGTGTCGATCCCCCTCTTTACAAATTATTTGGAAGTCCCTAAGATAGCCAAGGAAATTTGCGACTTTTTTGCCGTTTCAGCGCCGTCTGTACCCGCTTTATTAATTCGCGATCACGGCATAACAGTCTGGGCAGACTCGCCAGCGGCCGCCTACAATTACGTAGAAATTGTAGAATACATTTTTCGCTATACGATCGCCGCCCGCCAATTAAATTTAGATTGAAGATTTGGGATTTGAGATTGAGCGGTGCATGAATGCGGAATTATGTAGGGCGCGCCCTAAGCACCTTACCGCTATTACCGCTATGATTAGCTTCTCAAACCACTTTTTGTATCCCGGACTGTAGGAAACGAGCAAACATTCAGAGGAGGCAACAGTAATGGCTAAATATACCAGAATTTTATCCATAGATGGAGGCGGAATTAGAGGAATTATTCCCGCGCAAGTTTTAGTTAGCATTGAGTCAAAGCTGCAAAAGGCAAGTGGCAACCCAGATGCGAGAATAGCTGACTATTTTGATTTAATCGCGGGCACGAGTGCGGGAGGAATTTTAACTTGCATCTATTTGTATCCCGATGCCGAAAATCCCACCAGACCTCGGTGGTCAGCGAAAGACGCTCTTAATTTTTCGATTGAGAGCGGTCGCGACGTTTTTAAGAGTTCATTATGGCAAAAACTCAGATCTATAGACGGTTTGATAGATGAGAAATATCCAGGCGAGCGCTTAGAACAATTCTTGTTGGAAAACTTTAGAAATTGCAAACTCAGCGAACTGCTCAAACCTTGTTTAATTTCCAGTTACGACATCGAAAGGAGAAAAGCTCACTTTTTCGATCAAATAGATGCTAAAGAACTTCCAGCAGAAGACTATTTTATTAGAGATATCGCCAGAGCCACATCAGCAGCTCCCACTTTCTTTGAACCTACCAAAATCCGCTCTTTGACCAACGAATCCTACGCTTTAATTGACGGGGGAGTTTTCGCAAACAATCCCGCACTTTGTGCCTATGCAGAAGTTAGAAATAAATTCAGAATTCCCGACGATCGCTCCGACAAAGGTCCGACCGCAAAAGATATGGTAATTCTATCGCTGGGGACAGGAGAAGCTCAGAAAAAATACCCCTACGAAGAAGCGAAAAATTGGGGTCAAGTTGAGTGGGTTCAGCCTTTGATTAATATCATGATGACGGGAGTTGCTGAAACGGTAAATTATCAACTAATTCAAATTTATGATGCGGTTGAAAGACCGAATCAATATTTGAGAATTACTCCCGATTTGAGCCACGAACAACCGCTGCCGATTGATGATGCCTCGGAAGAGAAGATATCGGCACTGCTGAGAATTGGCAAGGATCAAGCCGAAAAGAATAATGAAAAGTTGGATAAGTTTATAGACTTGTTACTTGCGGAGTAGTCCTAGGATTTTAGATTTTAGTCATATTGTAGGGTGGGTTGGGCGCGGCGATTAAGTTAAGTCACCAATAAATAAATCTTAAACCGCGCCTAACCCACCAACCGCAGGGCTGAGAGACAAAAAATATATGTTGACAAATCGTGCAATAATTGCTGTACAATTGCGTAAATCTCTATTTAGCAATGCTTCGCCCTGTTTGCAATAAATCGCGAGTCCTCAGTCATTGGTTAAAAAATACCAAGAAAAGTGCGATCGACATTTAGATGAAACCTTCAATAACAGGTGGTTTCAGCGGTTTTTCGTGACGTTGTTCTTGGGCGGCCAAGTGCTGCTACGCATACTCCAAGGCAAAATTGACCGCCGCAAAATCATGGAACATTTAGTAACAGTAGGCTTGGATTCTTTCAGATCCGTGCTGCTAATAGCCTTTTTTGGCGGCATGATTTTTACATTTCAATCAGCCAGAGAATTGGTTCGCTTTGGCGCGGTTGGGGCGATGGGAGGTGCTTTTGCTGTGGCATTTTGCGGCGAATTAGCACCACTTTTAACGGCGGGCGTGGTGGCGGGACAAGTAGGTTCGGCCTTTGCGGCGGAGATAGGAGAAATGCAGGTGACGGAACAAATAGACGCCCTGTATATGTTAAGAACAAATCCGGTTGATTATTTAGTAGTGCCGAGGGTGATAGCTTGCTGCATCATGCTGCCGATTTTAACAATTTTTTCGGTAGCGGTGGGAATTTTGGGCGGGCTATTTGTAGCGGTTCATTTTTATAATTTGGAACCGTCGGTATTTTTGGAATCGGTGCGAACTTTCTTGGGGCCTTGGGATTTAGTAAATGTGGTGATTAAAAGTTTTATTTTTGGGTTAATAATTGCCCTTGTCGGTTGCGGTTGGGGATTGACGACGGTGGGCGGAGGGAAAGGAGTAGGCCAAGCTGCAACGGCGGCGGTGGTAACTTCTTGGGTGTTGATTTTTGTGGCGGATTTATGTTTATCGCTGTTGATGTTTCACGAGTTAGGAATTCCTAGAAGTTGATAATCTTGGCGATTATAAGTAACCACACAAAATTAATTACATAAAGACTCCTTGCTAGGCAAGGGTTTCAGTAGAAATATTGTGTAATTAATTCTGCACACCTACTTAGCAGGAGTCAGGAGTCAAGATGCTTAATTATTAAGGGTTTGAACAATCATCAACGCCCTACGCCGCCAAGGCGATTGCTATAAAATCAACATAAAGATTTTTTAAACCGCAGATGAACGCAAATAAACGCTGATAAAATTGCATCAGCGTTGATCAGCGTTCATCCGCTGATATCTGCGGTTTAAAACTCTCAACTTGAGATTTTAGATTGGAGAAAGGAGGGCGATACACTCGAATTGCCTCAATAGGAACTTTCCCATCTGTTTCGGGGACGATTTCGAGGATGTGTTTGGAGTTGCTCAAATTCTGAGCCAATGTTGTAGAATACTCGCGGTTTGAATCTGCAATCTTTGGCGGAACGTATGAATCAACAAACATTGGTCGCACCTGCCAGGAAATCTCAAAGCCTTTAGGCGTCGGTTTTTTAGAGTGTTCATAGGCTTTTTGCAGCCACCAGTTTCTCGGTTCAATCACGACGCGGCCCGAGTTTGAGACAAACATTTCGTCGTTTGTACCGCTGCCGTCGTAACCTGTTTTAGAACCTACAACGTCAAATTTAAACTTGCTAGCGTCGCTGTTAATCTCAGTAATTATGGCTTTCCAATCTTCGACGATTAGCGGTTTTTGACTTGATATTTGGATGATTGCCGGCCAACCGACGCCAAGGCTAACGCTAGGTCTGGTGATGCTGTAAAGTTCAGGAAATTCTGATGGTTTTTTGCCGTCGATCGCAATTCTAGCAGAAATTGCCTTGCCGTTGAAGGTTTTATCGGCGATCGCATCTATTCTATTTCCTTCAAATTCTAAAACCAACTTGCCATCTTGCCATTTAACATCGCTGCCAACTGTATAGGTTTTCACTAAATCCTGCGGCGGTTGAGGAGAATTTGGGTTGTACCGCAGGTACGGTTTTATGAGAGCAGCTAGGAGAAAGTTTCCCCAATCGTTGAGGTGAATGCTGTCGCTCAATAGCTGTTGTGGCTGCAAGCGATTGTCTTTCAAATACCTGCGCCAAGGTTCGCGAATTTCGGCGATTTCGCAGCCGTATTTATCTGCCAACTCCGGCAGCCATTGAGTAGAATGAGTGTTGTGCCATTCGTATCTGCTGACTGAATTTGGATCGTCGCTGTTGCCTGTCGGCATCCAGTCAATATGGTCGGAATGCAAGAGTATTTCGCTAGCAGTGCGGCTGCGGACATTGGCAATTAGGGCTTCGTAATCTTCATCGCCTCCGTAGACGTGAAAAATTAGCAAGTCTGGATAAAAAGGATACAAATCATGTTCGCTGGGACGGATTAAAATCGGGGCGGCAAATCCTCCGATCGCCCGATTTTCTACAATTAAATCTGCATTGGGAAATCGCTGTCTCAAATCCTTCACTACATCTTTCCACCAATCTTGTTCTGTGATGGATTGACCGTAGAATAGAATACGCACTTGGCGGCGGTCTGTTTGAGTGCTAGCCGCAAGTAGCCCCATCGTCCTTTGAATCCTCGCTCCAAAACTAGCATTATTTTCAATAGGAGCGGGTGGGGGGAATGGCGTATCGGCAGCTATTTTTTTGATGAGCGGAACTAACAGAAAGCTCAGACACAAAAAAAGCAGCCACAAGTAGCGATAAATCTTGGATTTTCTGCTATTTCTTTGGTGTTTTGCCATTGTTTTATTTTTCCCTGTCCGTTTCACTTCGCTCAAGGCGACTGTGGGATGAATGCTACGCCTCTAATCAGTAGCTGTAGCGTGCTTATGGGCCCACCTCACGAGTAGCTGTAGTGTAGGCTGTATGGAAATATATTACCAAATTGAGCGCGACAAAAAGTGATATAATGCCAGCTAATTAATTGCAGGAGATCGATCGCACGTCAAATGGATTACAAAACAGCCCGCAGTTTTCTGATCGACCAAGGAACCGCCCTGGAAACCAAGAAAAATCCCGACGCCTTCCTGATGCGTCTCAAACAAGGTCAGCCCCCCGTACCCGGACAGGTGACATCGATTTTATTAGCTTTAAAAATATTGTTTGAAGGGCTGCAAGAATCTCCAATGCTCGATCGACAATTGATCTCGGCACTGCATTTACTGTCAGTAGAAGGTTTGCAGCAATTTGAATCGGGACTCCGCAGAGGAGTTTCTTGGCCGCCGCTGCTGAAGGAAGACTTAAATCGAATTGCGATCGCAGTCAAGAATATCTTTTCCGGTGTCTGGCAATAATTAGCTCGGCTACCACCGATCCCGATACCCACCGCCAGTAAACTCAAATTTTTTTCTACATTTTTTTCTACAATTATTTGTAAAAATTTATGTTAATCTTGCTACATTTACCCTCGAATTGTGGCATCTTAATATAAGAATCAGTTCTCACAAACACTTGGAGAGACTCCCATGAACGCCGAAGAAAAAGCTAGACAACTAATTGCACGAGAAAGGCAGCATAGCGAACACTTGCACGAATCTATGCTCAATCGTTCCTCCCACGAGCTAGAAACACATGGGGAGGGAATTGCTGAAGAAAAAGCCAGAGAATTAATGGCTCAAGAACGGCAGCACAGCGAACACCTGCACGACTCTATGTTAAGCCGTTCTTCCCAAGAGGTAGAGGGATCGATCGCACCGGATGACACTGACAAATAAATTTTGTTAACACAAGACTTACGGACAGATACCAAGAAACCTGGTTTTTATACCATTTTTCATACCATAACAAAGGGCTGTAAAAATGTTTGTGTATAAACAACCAGGTTTCTTAGTCCTGCAATAGTTCAGCACAGCAAAACTCTACTCAAATCGAGGAGGATTGTAGGTGCAATCAAAACAGCCATTGGTCGGTTGGCAGCCGCTATCACAAACATCAAAGCGCCATATATAGCAATAGAAAATGCCAAGTTCTACTGCTCGCGAAAGCTTTCGAGGGATGCCAAAAGAGCTGGCAGCCCCGCTAGCGTGGCCGACACCAGAGCCTCATCTTTGTAAACTCGCGCTCGCAGAATAGGGGTACTTTTAGACGCAGAGGTGAAAGAGCCTCGCCGTTGGGAATTTCCGGTTTCTCGCGTCACGCAAAACATAGCAGTATCCTCGCAGTATTGTCAATTAATCCCTAAATATGCGCCCGTAAAATTTCTCACGGCTTGCTGTATGTTTCTATTATTACTCAGATAAATAACCGAGAGGAAACCCTGAAATAATTATTCACGATTGCTAGGGATCAACTTGGGAGCATCTCAATGAAAGCAGCCAAGGTAGAAATTGGAGTTAGGAGTCAGGAGTCAGGAGCCAGGAGAAAAGACTCAGAAGGAAGAAGGAAGGAGCCAGAAGAAGTGTCTTTACAAATATGAGATGCTCCCGATCAACTTAAACTGCATCACAACTTTTATTAATTTGTTACACGGCGCGCGTTTGTTTAAGCCGCCAACAGCGACACAGACACCCGCAACCAGGCAGCAAAATCACCGATTTCACAGGAGGAACGCGGATCAATGATGCTAACTCTTAGTCCAGCAACACTTATAAGTCAAATCAAGCCGACTGTCCAAAGCTTGCGCGACGGAGACTACCGCTACCGAGACTCCTTTGTGCTCGATCGACCTTTTCGAGAAATCCAATTTCGCAAACAAGACAGATACATCACCGGCAGCGATTCAGACAAACGCACGGGCAAAAGTTACTGCTTCCGGGGCATCCCCCAGCACAACAACATTATTAACATCACGCTAGCGATCGAAATTTCCCCAAAAACCGCACAGAAAACCGAGTGGAAATTAGCACCAGGAAATCCCATTAATTTCGACAAGCTTTATCCGCTGCAAGCAGGGCCGGGATTAGAATTGTACAAATGTTTGACAGCCTTTTTACCAAAATTGAAGTAATTATATCAAATATGGTGGATTGCACCGGATCTCTGTAGGACAGGGCTTGGCCCATAGGTGTCAACTTAAGCTTTTAGTCCATCAATATTCCCGCCTACCCGTCAGTCCGCCAGGGGTTGAAACCCCTGTCTAATAGCTAAAGTCCTCTGAAGAGGACTAATGAGTTTAAAAAATTTTATTCTCAGTCCTCTTCAGAGGACTTTAGCTTTGAGGCAGGGAATTCATTCCCTGTCGGACTGTCGGACTGTTTAACGTTAAGTTGACACCAATGGACACTGCAGTGTCCCTACCCTTCTTTGTGTTAATTTAACCTAAGAACCAGCATTTTCCAATTCTTCCCGCAGCATTTCCCGGTAGACTTTCGGCAAACGAGAACTCATAGAATTGGTCTCAATTCCATATCCCAAACTCGTCCAAGTTCCCGAAAGCATCCGCAATACGTCCGTTAATCTTTCCTGCCGCAACATCTCAGGAATATCAGCCTTCCAAAACTTGCGATCGCTCAACCAAGCATAAACCACAGCATCCTGATCTTCTGGTTCAAAACTGTAATCTTCCCAGAATAAAAAATTAGCACGACGCGCCTGATAGCGCTTAGCCTTCTCCTTCCAAGTCGAAGTCAGAAATTGATACCTGCCCGCTGCCGTAGTACACTTGCCCCGATTCGGGCCATTAACAATCCTCACACACCAGTCAGGATGGCGGCTCAAATCTAATATGTATTTGCCACCGTAAACAACGTGATAAGGCCGAGAAACATTGGACTCGCTAGCAGAAATAGTTCGCATCAGGGCTCGAATATAAGGATCGCCCGTTTTAATAGCCAGCGGCGGGAATTTTCCCCGCCCGCTTACCGACTGCGACAACTGCTGATTTCCCCGCAAATTAGCAACCAAAAAAACACCGCCGCCAATCACAGCGCCGATTAAAAGTAGAAATCCGAGGATTTGAATTTCCGATCGCCTCAGCAAACCTCTTTTTCGACGGCTTAATTTCTCAGCTTCCAGCAAAGTCATTTCCATTTCCGCAAATTCGGCTAATTTTCGAGCCGCCCGCATTCGGCGCACCCGAAAATCGTATTGATATAGCGGCGCGGCTACCAGCGTTAGACTCGATAAAACCCCCGCCAATTTAATCAGCCAGAAATCTAATTCACCGGCTATGGCAACATTTGTCAGAGTAGATATTCCTGTTAGTAACTGAGCCGGATCGATCGCTCGCGCTGGCCAATAAAAAATCGCAAGTTGCACCAACAGCGACAGATTAAATGCAAAAAAAATCACTACAACAGCATTCAAGCCTTCTCGCAAGTGCGATCGAATACCCGTATGCCGGCGCTTGAACTTGCGCGCCACGCGAAAGCGCCCCGGCAGCATAATTAGTACGGGATTTAAGATTTTGACTGCTAAAAAGTGACAAACAAAAAACACAGGCAACTGAATCAGCCAAGCCGCCAGCAGTAGAGTCAGAAAGCCGATATCGTCGCTGACAAAAGGAATGCCCCTGCGAAGGACAAAACTAAAACTCTGAGCGAGAGCAAACGCCCTTAACCACGAAATCGGATAGGGGAACCAAGCTGGCCACTTGAGAGTTTTCATGCTGAGAAAACGAAATTTTAAGGGCGAATCGTAAAACTATTAAGATTTTGCCAGATTTGGCGATCGGAAAATTGTTGTAGGGTGCGTCAGCCCCACTCTTTGACCCAAATCACATCTTGCACCATTCTCGATCAGCCTTTTTTGGGCGGGCAGGATAAGCCTTTTTTGGGCGGGCAGGATGCCCACCCCACAATAAAATCCACTTTTTGTGGAACAGGCATCTTGCCTGTTGTTGACAATGGTGCAACATCTGCGATCCAAATCAAAGTGTTTTTTGTCTGACGCACCGAACCCAAGCGAGCCTAATTCAATCAAATCACACTGGCAAACAACTCCTCAAAACTCTTTTGCGGAGCCTCCGACTTCGCCACAATTTCCACAACCTTGTTGCGAGAAGTCGGCTGAAACAGCGCCTCCACGCACACTTGGGCTACCTTGGTGCGCGGAATGCTGCTCTCAAACATTTTGTCCGCACCAGTCATGACGATCGCATCTGAATTATCCTCATTTTTGAGACCGCCCGGACGGACGATCGTATAAGTGAGGCCGCTTTTTTGCAAATATTCCTCGGCTTGCTTCTTCCAAACCAGAATCAGCCAGAACAAATTCAGCGGGTGAAAAAACTGAGAGACGCACAGAGAAGTCACAAGCACAAAATGCTCAATTCCCTTAGCCTTAGCTGCATCCACCAAATTTTTAGTACCTTCCAAATCCACCTTGTAAGGCGCTGTCGGGTCAAAACCAGGGGCCGCCCCTGTCGCGCACAGCAATACCGTACTATCGCCGATGGCATCGCCCAGGGAAGTCGCATTTAATACATCCCCAGTCACTAACTCTACCTCCGGCGGTAAAATTTGCCTCGCTGTGTCTAGATTTCGGACTAAGGCGCGCACGGGAATGCCTCGCTTGACTAATTCTGCGACGATTCGGCGGCCAGTCTGACCTGTGGCTCCTGCTACAAATGCTTTCATATGTCGAGTTATGCTGAACTAGGGTAAGTTTTGTTGCTATAGCGCAACTATCGATTTCTCAATTGTAGGGAGGAAACTTCCTTAACACATCCCCAACCCGATCGATTGGCGTGTATTATAAAACTTCATTAAGATTGTAAGCATCAATAAACAATGGTACTATCATATAGTCAGGAGGGTCAACTGAAAGAATTATTTCGCTCGTTAAAAAATGGGCGTTGCTGATTTACGGTATGAAAGGCTAAATATGCAAGTCATAGAAACCAGTATCCACAAAGCTTCTGGATTTTTAACTTATTTTTTTCATACTCTGATTAAGCAACGCCAAAAAATGGAGAGTCTGAATGCAACTAGCAGAGAGGCACATCATTAAATCTACGGAACACCGTTTCGTGGAGATTGATAAATTAGCTTTTCAATCCAAAAATCTCTACAATGCTGCTAATTACGTAATTCGTCAGAGTTTTATCTATGGATGGGGTTACATTAATTACAACGAAATGAACGGTTTGATGAAGTCTCATCAAGCGTACAAAGACTTGCCAGCCAAGGTTAGTCAACAAGTATTGATGATATTGGACAAGAATTGGAAATCTTTTTTTGAGGCTGTAAAAGCTTACAAAACGCAGCCCACTAAATTCACTGGTAGCCCAAAACTACCGAAGTACAAAGATAAAATCAAAGGACGGAATATCCTCGTCTATACGATTCAGGCTGTTAGTAGCAAGCAATTGAAAAAAGGAATCATCAAGCTTTCGGGTACGGAAATCTCAATAAAAACCAAGGTAAAACCAGATCGGGTTTGCCAAGTTAGACTGGTTCCTAAATGCGATTGTTATGTAATTGAGGTAATCTATAATGAACCGGAGTTCACCCTTGATGAAAACCCAAAAAACTTCGTAGCTAGTATTGATTTAGGACTGAATAATTTAGTGGCGTTAACTTCAAATCAGCCGGGTTTTACCCCTCTCCTGATTAACGGGCGACCATTGAAATCAATTAATCAGTTCTACAACAAACGTAAAGCCGAGTTACAATCTCAGTTGAAAAGAGGTCGCAAGACCTCATCCCGCATTCAGCGTTTAACTCGTTGTCGCAATCAAAAAGTCGATAACTATTTACACCATACCAGTCGCCTGATCGTTGACGTTCTTGTCGCCAAACAACTTGAGATGCTAGTAATTGGCAAAAATGTACAATGGAAAAACGAGATCAACTTAGGGAAGCAAACTAATCAAAACTTTATCAACGTTCCTCATGCTCGACTAATTGAGATGTTGGAATACAAAGCTCAATTAGTTGGGATTAAGGTGCTACAGCAAGAAGAATCTTATACTTCTCAATCAAGTTTTCTTAATTTAGACCCAATCCCTGTTTATGGAAAGACTGGGAATGATGTCATATTTAGTGGCAAGCGAATCAAGAGAGGATTGTACAAAACATCGGTCGGTCAATTAATTAATTCCGATGTGAATGGCGCCTACAACATTTTGAGAAAAGCAATCCCAAATGCGTTTAGCTTTCTTGATAGGGAGCTGCGTAGTTCAGCCGAGGCGGGTCAATCCGCTCAAAGTACAAGCGAAGGGGGAGGGACTTAATGCCTCCCATGTCATGCGATAAATGACTATACTTTTACTAGCTATAACAGGAGAGCATACGATGAAGCACGATTCCGCTGAATATCAAACTGTTGAAGCTTCTGACGAAAATTACTACCCAGATGCGAGTGTCCAACCGCCCGAAAGTGGAAGCGCGGATGCACCAGAGGAAGTTGAGCCGATTTGGTTTCACACGCATTTTGAAGACAGCATGGAGATGTACGCCGATGCGGAGACGGTGGGGAACCATTTGAACAACCACAAGAGTTGGTTTTGCCACTGCGCTTCGCCGATGAAGGCCCAGCCGATCGGCGAAAACGGCTATGATTTATTAATCGGGCGTTTTGGGGCTTTTGGCTACCGCGTTGAAGCGAGAATTGGTTTAGAGTTGCTGCCGCCTGACGCTGAAGGGTGCTATTTGATTAAGACAATCCCGGTTCCCGATTATACATCCCCTGGGTATGAAGTGGATTTTCGATCGGCAATGAAGCTAGTGGAGATACCGTCTCAGGAGTTTGCCGCCGATTGGCCGAGCTCGGAACGCGCTAAGCTGCCGCCTGCGATTACCATTACTACCTGGAAGCTGGATTTGGCTGTGGGAGTTTGCTTTCCCAAGTTTATTCGATCGATGTCTCAACCTTTAATAGAAAAAACCGGCGATGCGCTTTTGGAAAAAATCATCAAACAAGTTAACCGGCGCTTGACTTATAAAACTCAGGTTGTTTTTCACGAAAGTTTGGGCATTCCTTTTCCGAAAAATCCTAAGAAACATTAACGAGACTTGCGCCCTAAGCTGTTGTGCATTTAAATTGAGAGGTTGCACCATTCTCAAGAACAGGCTGTCGGGCCTGTTCCACAAAAGATAAATTTTCTTCTTGTGGAACAGGCCGGAAAGCCTGTTCAGAAAAGGCTAATTAACAATGGTGCAAGATGTGAGTTTAAATTGTATGTTATATCAAATCCGGTAGCATCGGAATTATTCATCTCTGTATTCTCTCCCTCTGCGTTCTCTGCGCCCTCTGCGGTTAA
>NZ_JAUBUJ010000140.1:0-14793 GCF_036705405.1 Microcoleus sp. B13-B6 | reverse complement strand
AAGCCGGATGTGCCCAAAGGTACAAGTCCGGTTTTGAGGGGAGGGGGTTACAGCGATGTAATCCCTTTACCCGACTTATCCATGAGGATTTAAACGTAGTTAAGAAATGTCAGGAGATAATCGCTGAATGGTTACGTGATATGGGATTGGAGTTAAAGCCGAGTAAAACAAAATTAACCCACACCTTCATTGAGATTGATGGTGATGCTGGATTTGAGTTCTTAGGTTTCCATGTACAACAATATAAATCCGGGGCATATATATGTGCCAAAAATACACATGGTACACCGCTTGGTTTTACAACACTAATCACCCCGTCTCAAGCAAAAATCAAAGTGCATCTAGCCAAGATTGCTGAAGTAATAGATACTCATAAGACCGCCCCACAAGCTGCCTTAATTAGTAAGCTGAATCCAATAATTAGGGGATGGTCAAACTACTATTCAACAGTCGTTAGTAAGGAAACCTTTTCAAAGGTTGACCATCTAACTTGGCAAAAGTTAAGAGCTTGGGCAAGAACGAGGGGAAAAGGGGATATCAATGTGGCTAAATACTGGAGAACAGTAGGCAGGCGCAATTGGTGTTTCAGCACCGAAGACGGGATTAAATTAACCTTACACTCCGATACGGAAATCGTAAGACACACAAAGGTGAAAGGCGAGGTTAGTCCTTACAACGGTGACTGGTCTTATTGGAGTGCGCGAAGGGGAACATACCCTGGTATTCCCACAAGGGAAGCCAAATTACTCAAGAAACAAAAGGGTCGTTGTTCTCACTGTGGTCTATACTTTAAGGATACAGACATTGTAGAAGTTGACCACATAATCCCAAAAAGTCTCGGCGGTAAAGATGCCGACAGTAACTATCAACTTTTACACAGACATTGCCACGACACAAAGACAGCAACAGACGGGTCAATGCACTCAAAAGAATGTGCCAAAACCTGATAGTTAGCTCTTGAATCGTACCTATAACAAAGGTGGAATTATCAAGGAGCCGGATGAGGTGAAAGTCTCACGTCCGGTTCTGAAGGAGAGGTAGGAGTGGTAACGCTCCTATCGACTCTAACAGGTTGACGAAAAAACAGGTAGATTCCTCAAAAATGGGCAATCAAGAAAGAAAGGTTTAAACCGTTCTATCTCTGACGCAGGTTGGGCCGAATTAATTTTGAAGATCGAGTATCTGGCTGCAAAGCAAGGAGTGCGATTCGTTCAGTCGAAATAGTAGTAATACTTAGGGATGACTGACTTCTCTAGAGTAACCGAAAGGTTGAACGCACTTCAATCCTCTAGAGATGATAACTGAGACACCATGTAGGTGAGGAAAAGTATCCTAGAAATTTCAAGTCCTACCCCTCTAGTGCAGAGGTGAAAGCACATCCCCCACCTGGGCGAATGGTTATCAAGCAGGTGAAGCGGGGATGAACGACGGTAATTCAGAGCCGTACTGGAAATCCCGTCTAGCAAGAATCCATGAGTAACCACAAGGTAAAGTTATGTCCGAACCATCGTTATTACAAATGGACTACGACGGCTATTAGCCCAAGCCAAAAGGCATGGATAGGGCGTTGGCAATTTCCTTGTTGACCAACTTGCACTGCCTATAAACCCGGTGGATAGTAACACTCTAAAGGTTCTAAATAATGGTGACTTGGAACGAAGTAACCCCACAAATGCTCTTGAGGTGGTCGATACTCAAGAAGACAACCAGTCGCAAGCAATTGAGGGGAAGGATAGGGTAAGAAGCAAATGCCTTTTGGAAAGCAAAAGGATACGCTGACGTACCCACGGTGAAATGGATGATATAGCGGTGAGTAGCAATGAATAAGGCTAAAACCAAATCAAAGTTTAGGGTGGCATGGGAAAACGACATTCCTATTTGCTTAGAGGTACAATCTGACTACCAATGGCAGGAATTACCTTGGAAACAGATAGAAAAACGGGTTCACAAGTTGCAAAAACGGATATATCAAGCCTCGAAACGTGGTGATGTTAAGGTAGTCCGAAAACTTCAAAAAACCTTAATCAGGTCTTGGAGCGCCAAATGTCTTGCAGTACGCCGAGTAACCCAAGATAATCAAGGCAAGAAAACAGCAGGTATTGATGGTATTAAATCCTTAAAACCTAATGCAAGACTTGAATTGATTAACAAACTCAAGATGACAGGTTTGTCCAAGCCCACTCGTCGGGTATGGATTCCAAAACCTGGAACTGAGGAAAAAAGACCCTTGGGAATACCCACAATGCACGACCGTGCATTACAAGCACTAACAAAACTAACGCTCGAACCAGAATGGGAAGCACGTTTTGAAGGTAACTCCTATGGATTCAGACCCGGACGCTCATGTCACGATGCAATTGAAGCAATATTCAACGCAATTAGACAAAAAGCCAAATACGTGCTTGATGCCGACATTGCGAAATGCTTTGATAAAATCAACCATGAAGCACTCTTGGCAAAAATAAACACATTTCCAAAACTCCAGAAACAAATCAAATCTTGGTTAAATTCAGGAGTAGTGGATGGGAACAATTTATTTCCAACAAATGAGGGAACTCCACAGGGAGGAGTAATTTCCCCATTATTAGCCAACATAGCCCTACATGGAATGGAAATAAAACTCATGGAATTTGCCAAAACGCTAGATATCCGTAATCCCAAAGGAAATCAGGTGAGTTGGCAAACTAAGGTAAAATCGCTCAGCATCATAAGATACGCAGACGATTTTGTCGTAATACATGAAGATCCAAATGTGGTAATCCAATGCCAAGAAATAATATCCGAATGGCTCAAAGGCATGGGACTGGAATTAAAACCCAGTAAAACAAAAATAACCCACACCCTTCACGAGTACAACGGAAATGTATGGTTTAACTTTCTTGGATTCCATATCCAACAATATCCATCAGGAAATTACCGCAGTGCAAGCAATTCCGAAGGGAAAAGATTGGGATTTAACACGCTCATCACTCCGAGTAAGGAAAAACAGAAAATTCACCAGAAAAAATTGGCAGGAATAGTAGACAAAAACCTCACAAAACCGCAAGCGGTACTAATAACTGAGCTCACTTCAATTATTAGAGGATGGTCTAATTATTACTCTACTGTTTCAAGCCAAAAAGTCCTCGATAGGATGGATTTTCTGTTATATCAAAAACTCCGAGCCTGGGCAAAGCGTAGAAACACACATTCCAATAAATACCAAATATCAGATAAATACTGGCATACCGTAGGAAATGATAATTGGTGTTTTAGCACCCGACAAGGACTAACACTTGAAAAACACTCAAAGACCCCAATTAAGGTTTTTACCAAAGTTCAAGGAATAAGAAGTCCTTACGATGGAGATTGGATATACTGGAGTACACGCATGGGGCGAAATCCTGAAGTCTCTACAAAACTTGCAACTTTGTTGAAAAGACAACAGGGTAAATGCAATCATTGCGGACTACCATTTAAACCGGGAGACTTGATAGAAATTGACCATATTGAACCAAAAAGCAAAGGAGGCAAAAACTCATATGCCAACCTTCAAGCCCTTCACAAACATTGCCATGACACAAAGACAACCACTGATGGAAGTCTGGGTACTCGTGACATAGAGCCATTTCATTGAGGAGCCGAATGAAGCGAAAGTTTCACGTTCGGTTTTGTAGGAGAGGGTAGAAAGGAGACTTTCTACTCGACTCCATCAAAGTCGTAATCAAAATTAATCCCAAATACTCCAGCCAAGAATGTCGGAACTGCGGTCATATCGACAAGTCTAATCGAGATGGCGAAAAGTTCATTTGCACTGAATGCGGATACCATGAACACGCTGATATCGGTGCAGCAAAAACTATTCGCGATCGGGCGAGAGAAATTGGTACGTGGGGACTCTCGCGTTACCGGGCGTTCGCGCCTAAACGCTCAGAAGATATCCTCACGCTCACTTGAGCAAACGTGAGGAGTCTGGGAACCCTAGAAATAGGGAAATTGAGGTAGAAATTCCTCAAGAATCCTCGCGCCTTCAGGCCGAGGAGTGTCAAGATGAAGCAATTGGTGTTATCCCCAAAACCATGACAAACCACGAACCCCCTGACTATGCTGCTCTTATCCGCGCTGTGACTCCCAACAGCGAACGAAAGCATCCTGAGTGGTTAGACCCTGGACAGCAGCTCTTTTCTCCCAAGTACGGACAAGGCGAGGTTATTTCTTGGATGGGTAACACACTGATAGAACCTATTTGGGATCTTGGATGAGGAGCTAGAATTAGTCATAAATGGCATACTCCAATAGTCCGGACAGTTTTTATATGGCCCAATGGCTTATTCTGTAGGACTTCGCAGCCCCTGTGGATAATTAAATCAATGTCCGATCCACCCCTGACGGGGCATTTAATTCGACTTTATTATGATCCTTGCCCCGCGTAAGCTTGTAGTCTGGTTCCAAAAACTGTCCGGACTATTGTTCTAAGACGAATGGCACTTAATGCCATCAATCAAGAAACGCCTCTCCGACGTAGTTTGCGACAAAAAAAGAACCGAGCGACGATGAATGATGACTATATGATGCAGATTCAAAGAGTGCTTGTGTCAAGCCTGATTGAGATGCTCTTACCCTGGACTCACTTGCTCACGCTTGTGCTCTGTTGAAATCTAAACTGCCAATATCCAACTTTCGACTCCTAGCTATCTTTGTGACTGATAAAGCTATGGTGGATGTTGGATTTGCTGGCATCAACTCGACCTACAAGCAAAAGCGATCGGCCTCATGGCGAGTTAAGTCCAAGCTCGATGCTCGCTGTCGGACGAACGATCGTCACAGCGAGTATCGACCTCTTTACTGGCTGCGAGATTAAAAACAGGAGGGCAAGGCGCGATCGCGTTGGGCGTTACCAGCCAATACCGAACTGCACCAACTGGCTTGCGTCGTGCAATGCTCCGATGCCGAAGACCCAAAAACCTGTACACCAACTAGCTCAATCCTAGCTTCAAGGGCGACTGGCGATCACACAGTTCTATCAAAGTCCAAACTGCCCCATCAAACTTTCTTGCCTTGATTGCCCAGAGTGTGCGTGAGCTAACTTCCATTTCCAACTGTTCTCATCGCAGTCTTGCAAAAACCATAAATTGGTAAAAAGTGCTCAAATTCGACTCTTGTACGTACATTTGACATGGCTTGCTACGCAATTGGCGTACTTATTATGAGGATTGAAGAGGATTTAGAAGGGTCTGAAATACAAAAAATCACGCCAAAAGCAACAATTCTTTACAAAGCTTAATAAGCATTTCTACTTAAACTGAGGCTAAAAGTAGGAAATAGGAGGTGTAATGAGTAATAAACGTGCTGTTTTCTCCTCTTTTTTCCTCCTTATTTTTGGCTAAAAATTTTGAACCAGTCAGAGCGACTTTTCTGCATTAGTTTGGTCAAGGTGTACTCGGATTGATAGAGTCAATGGCGAGCTTGCGTCAAAGCGGCTTGCAGGTTTATTCGGACATTCGATTGACATCCTCCCACCACTGATTCGGAATACTGAGTCCATGCTGCATCACTGATCGATTTGCAAGAGTGTCTATTCTTGACCATATTACGAACCATCAAGTCCTCATACGCCACCAAATCGGTTAGGGTCGAGGGGAGTATTGCTACTCCACCCCTCCCATCCGAAACCGTGCTTGCGACTGTCGGGCAAGAGAGCATACGTCACCGTATCTCCTCCCCTCAGAACCGTACTTGCTACTCGTCGCATCATACGGCCGGGGCCTTTGCCTTCACAGAACGTTTACCACTATGTACCGTCTTATGGCAAATTTTATGTAGGTGTTGAAGATTGTCGATTTCATCTGTTCCACCTTTTACCAGAGGTACTATGTGGTGTGTTTCTAGAGCTTCTCCATTGTGTAGATTTTCCCCACAGATTGGACACAACCAGTTCTGGTTTTGGGCTATTTTGTAATATTTAGACCCAGGCTCCCAAATGGTTTTACCCACAGAAGAGCGATTTACTTCGTGATGCGACGATAAAACTTTGTAATTAGCAAACCCATCAACCTGACAAGCACGATGGACCGACCATAACAGGTGGAGACAGATCACCCCCATGTCTGGCAAGAAAATCTGCGATCATCAAAACCTTGAGGTTAATATAGACTCTAATAACCTTAGCAACAGCTCCTACGCGGAGCCAAAGCAATCGCAACGGTCACATAAGTCATCTACAGAACCCCGCCTCTGCCAAAGAAAATTCTACGAAGAATGCCCCAGTAGTGCAATCACAGATACAATCTATACGGCTGGAGTCACTGGTATGGATTTCTGGGAAATAAGCGAAACCAGTTTGAATGGTCGCAAAGATTTTTCCAAAGGTCGAGTTGAATTGCAAATCCGCGATCGTTTCGACCTAACAGACTTTGCTGAAATTGCCTATCAAGCCAAGGAAATTATCGCCCAGAACTTCGGAGAAGAAACCCTCAAACTGCACTATGCACTGGCAATGATTGCCTTCCGCAAGCCCGAAGTCGGGAGAGAGCAAATTACAGTATCAGCATCTAAACTCCTAGCTGACTTTGGTGAGAATAACAAAAAGAAACACTACATCCCAAAAGCCGAACGAGACGCCAATAGCCAGCCAGCCCGATACCTTTCTAAAGAAGAAAAACTAAGAGCCTTAGCCTATCATGGATATCTGCTAAAACGATTAGAAGTTTCCGTTAAAGCTTGGCGGATACGCAATAAAATATTTACTATTGAACACTCCAATCTCTGGGAGATTTTTCAAATTACCGAGGTGTTTCATCAACAAGACAAAAACACCTTGATCGATATTGAAATCACTTATCGCCCTGGCAAATGGTTTGACAAATTTGCAGGTCACGAATACTTGCGGGAATTTGGCTACCTTACGAGCGAGGCGCTAAAACTAGATTATTACCAGGAAAAAATGGCTCTCAGACTGGCTTATTTTGCCCTATTTGCCCTGCAACAGCACAAAAGCGGTCGGTATCAAATAGAAACACTGCTGACGCGAATCGGGTATAAGAACGACATAGAGACAGCCAAGAGAAACGGAGTTACTGCCTCGAATTTAAAGCGCAGCTTTGATCGAGGGCTGAAAACACTGGGAAATTTTGAATACCCCTACCTCTTTGACTACGAGCCCGATGTCCCTGACTGGGCGCATCCAAACAGCAAAGTCAAAAAGCCTAATCACTGGTTTGAAACCTGGCTACAGCTTAACGGGACTTTACGCCAGCCAGAAGCGCTACCCAAACACCCACCACAACCAGAGCCAAAACCAGAGCAACCGCAACCGCCAAAAAGACCCGCCCGCAAGCGGAAGTCAGCTCAGCCAGCAGCCAACCTAACCGAACCCATAGCTTTTGGTCAGTGGGTGAGAGAAGCTCGGAAAGCTCTGGGAGAAAGCCTGAGAACAATGGCAAAAGAGCTGGGGATTTCAGCATCCCAGCTATCTCAGATTGAAAACGGCTGCTATCCACATACCATCAAGCCCAGCCTGAAAACCAAGATAATTCGTCACCTTGGCTTAAATGAGTAACTAGCCAACCAAAAGGCATCTTGCATCCAGCGGAAAGACTCCCAATTCAGGGGGTCTTTTTAGCTTTTTGAGCAGCAGAGTGTTTAAACCGCTAAACACCTAAAAAATTGGCAAATTTGCTTGAATCTATTATCTGACAATGGTTTCAGCGCCTAAACACTTTGGGGGTATTCGGAAAAGTTTAGGGGGTATTCGGAAAAGTTTAGGGGGTATTCGGAAAAGTTGTAAATTTGAAACCTTTGTCCTGTATAGCTTTCAGCGCCTAAAAATCTCCTGAGTAGTTTGAGTAGTTTAACGGAGTGTCACTAACCACAGCAGCCGAGTCAGACAGGCTAAGGATTGATTTCAAATTCTGCCCAATATAAAACGTGACGAGAGAAATTTATCTGAGGTGCTGGAAGCATTGCCGTCAAACCAAACGCACGGGAATTGCCCGCAGCCTTGCTGACACCAGAGAAACACCCCTACCCCAACTCACAGCCCCATCAACCCCGCCTGACCCCTTCTGGCTGCCCTTCCATTTGACCAACACCGGGGGTGTCCAATGACATCACCCATCTCCCCACTGTCCGAATGGCTGGCTTCAGGCATAGACCCCGACCTCATCGCCCTCAACGTCCAAACCCTCTCAGACGACACCCCGTACCAATACCTCCTATCCGAAATCACCGCCGCCTCCAGCAGAGTCCACCCCGACGCACAATGGCGGTGGGCCAGAAAGCACTACAGCCACATCGAACACGGTGGCTGGTGGTGCAATGGTCTTGACCCCCTCAACAACTGGCAACCCATGTATTGGGGCTGCTTCAAACCTCACCAGCCCCGAAATGCCTTTGACCCCAAAGGCAAAATCAAACCCGTCAAATACGAACACCCCCCCAAAACCCCCACCAGAGCCTTCTTCCTGCAAGTCCCAGATCACATCTGGGCAAAAGTCGCAGCACGCTACGATGTCCCCATCGACAACTCAGACAAACAACTTGGCTTCTGGCAATGGGTATGGGACAACAACATCCCCGTCATCATCGTCGAAGGCGCAAAAAAAGCCGGATGCCTACTCACACTGGGCTACGCCGCCATCGCCCTCCCCGGTGTCACAGGCGGTGTCAGAACCAAAACCTGCCAAGGGGAAAAATGCGACCCCTACCTCATCCCTGAACTGCAACACTTCGCCACAGAGGAACGTGAAATCTACATCTGCTTCGACCGCGACAGCAAACGCCAAACCATCCAAAACGTCAACCGGGAAATTGGCAAACTGGGTCGCCTGTTCGCAGCCGCCAAATGCCCCGTCAAAGTCATCAACTTGCCAGGGCCAGAAAAAGGCGTTGACGATTTCGTGGTATCAAAGGGCGAAGATGCCTTCAGCGCCCTCAAAAATGAAGCGCAAGGCTTCCAATTCTGGCTTGATAGGGAATCATGGCTTTTAACCTATCCCGCCTCTTTAAAGCTAAATTCTCGCTATCTGGGAAAACTCCCCTATCCAGAGTCCGGGTTAGCCTGCATCAAAGCCCCCAAAGGCACCGGCAAAACCCAAGCCCTCACCAACTTAGTCTCACAATCCCTTTCCACAGGCGATCGCCGCGTGCTGATAATTACCCATAGGATTCAACTGGGTAGGGCTATCTGTGCCAGCTTAGGAATCAACTACATCGACGAAACCAGAGACTCAGCCCTTGGTAAACTGTTCGGATACGGCTTGTGTATAGACAGCCTCCACCCCCTCTCTCAAGCTAATTTTAATCCTGAAGACTGGTTCGGTGCGATCGTCATCATCGATGAGTGCGAACAAGTCATCTGGCACGCCTTAAACAGTTCAACTTGCCGCGAAAACCGAGTCGCCATCTTGCAAACTCTGCAAGAACTCATCCACAACGTCTTGACAAGTGGAGGCTTAGTTGTTGCCCAAGATGCAGATTTATCGGATTACAGCATTGACTACTTAATAGCCATAGCAGGTATCCCTATTTCGCCTTGGGTTGTTGTTAACGAGTGGCAGCCAAAACGAGGGCGAGATGTGACGTTTTTTGCCACTTCAAACCCAGCTTCGCTGTATGTGCAGATGGAGCAAATTCTGTCTCAAGAAATCACTTGTTGTGACATTGAAAGCCGTGCCGAATGCTGTCCTATAAGCTTAAACTGTGCCGAATTTGGTGGTAAAAATCCTGCTGAATGTAGTTCTGAAAGCCATGTCAAATATTCTCCTGTAATCCGGGGTGAATATGGGTTAAAAAGCCGTGCCAATTTTTGTCCTATAACCTGTGCTGAATATGGCTTTAACACTCGTGCCAAATGCTCTCCTATAACCTGTACTAAATATGGCTCTAAAAGCCCTACTGAATATTGTCAGAAAACCTCAGATAAATATCCTGTAAAATGCGCTAAATATGACAGTGATATCTGTGCTAAATATTGTCACGAAACCTCTGATCAATATCCTGTAAAATGCGCTAAATATGACAGTGATATCTGTGCTAAATATTGTCAAAGAACCTCTGGTGAATGTCCTGTAAAACCTGCTCAATGTGACTGTAAAAGCCATCCTGAATATTATCAGAAAACCTCTGGTGAATGTCCTATTGTAAAAGGCGCTGAATGTGACTGTAAAAGCCATCCTGAATATTATCAGAAAACCTCTGGTGAATGTCCTATTGTAAAATTCACTGAATGTGACTCTAAATGCTTTGCTAAATATGTTTCGGAAAACCCTAGTGAATATGACTGTAAAAACCCTGCTAAGTGTGATTGTGAAACACCCGCAAAATGTAGCCCAATAAACTTTACTGAATGTAACTTAAAAAAACCTACTGAATCTCACCCTATAGAGCGATATCGACCGCGCATTATGGTTGTAGAAGACTCACAAAAAGTTACAGGAAATTGGTCTTGTCGCAACCTTGAAACCCAACTGCAAAAACGCTTTCCTCATCAGCGAATTCTCAGGATTGATAGCGAATCAGTATCAGATCCAAATCATCCCGCTTACGGTTGCATTGACCAACTAAATACGCTCATACAAAACTATGATATCATCATCGCTAGTCCCACAATTGGCACAGGAGTTAGCATTGACCTTCGCCATCATTTTACAGCGGTTTTCGGCATTTTTAAAGGAGCAATTGCTGTTAACGACGCTTTGCAAGCACTAGCGCGAGTTCGAGATGAAACTGTGCCTTGGTTTGTCTGGACTGCGCCCTTTGGTGTGGGCAAAATTGGCAATGGCAGTTCGAGTTACCAAGCAATTCTCAAATCTCAAAAAAAAGTCATCACAACCAATCTCAAATTGTTGCAAGGCGTGGATTTTGACATTGATGAAGCTTACGACCCAATTCACTTGCGAACTTGGGCTAAAATGGGGGCGAGAATTAATGCTGGGATGTGGAACTACAGGGAGGCTATTTGGGAAGCTTTAAAAGCTGAAGGGCATTCTGTTTCGCTATGTCGAGAGAATCAATTACAACAAGAACTCAAAGTTTTGCTGTTACGACAGCTTGCAGCAAACAATGCTCAAAATTGGGATTTATTGGAAGAACTAGAGTCGCAAGACCGCAAATTAAAGTCGGAGTTATATAGCCGGGAAACGGTAGCAGCTTGCATCCGTGCAGAAGCGACATCTATCAAGGAAGAGAATAAATTGTTAGAAGCGCAGGCTGTTAATAATGCTTCTGACATTACTCTTTCTAAATACTTAGAATTGAAAGACAAACGGGCTAAGACTCGTGATGAACTAAACCAGTAGCGCAAGTATCAATTACAAGAGACTTATGGAGTGCCCATCACGCCTGAACTTAAGTTGAAGGATGATGCTGGCTGGCTGCCTCAAATTCGCTTACATTACTATTTAATTTATGACCCGGAGTTGGTCATATTTCGAGATAAAAATCACTTGGCGGGGCATCTGGAAAGGGGGCAAGGGAAGGTGTGTCCTCAAGATTTGCGTTTGCTGACGGCAAGTGTGGAAGCTTTGAAGGCGTTGGGAATAAAGTCGTTGTTTAATGTTAACCGAGAGTACCGGGGGACTGATGCGGATGTGATAGCTTTTGCGGAACAAGTGAAGCAGTGCAGTGTTGATATTAAGGATTTTCTGGGTATTAGTGTCAGTCAAAAGATGACACCCATGGAGGTGGTACAGTATATTTTAAGGTGTAAACTTGGCTTTACTTTGCGGCGAGTTCGCCAAGAAAGGTCAGAGGAACGAGATGCTAAAGGGAGGCCCAAACGCATTAGGGTTTACCAGTTTGAGTTTCCCCAGGATGGCAGGGAGGCGATTTTTGAGGTTTGGCAGCAGCGGGATAAAGAGGCAGTTTCTTTGGCAGAAGCTGCTACTCAGTGTTTAGGAGAGGTTTGTAGTGGCACAGAGTCGGATAATAGTATAGAGATGTCAGGGGGTGTGCCTCCCCTTGGTTTATCTCAACAGATTAATGAGGTGGGAACTGCTGGCACAGGGTCGGATAATAATATAGAGATATCAAAGGGTGTGTTTTCTCAGGATTTGCCTCAACAAAATAATGAGGTGGGAACTGTTGGCACAGGGTCGGATAATAATATAGAGATATCTGAGGTTGTGCCGCCTCTTGGTTTATCTCAACAAAATAATGAGGTGGGAACTGTCGGCACAGGGTCGGATAATAATATAGGGATGTCAGAGGGTGTGTTTTCTCAGGATTTGCCTCAACAAAATAATGAGGTGGGAACTGCTGGCACAGGGTCGGATAATAATATAGAGATATCAGAGGGTGTGTCGCCTCTGGATGAGGAATGGGCTCACACTACTCAAGTGTTCGGAGTGGAAGCTGCACCTGGGGAGACATTAACAACTGAAGGGATGGGAGTTGCAGCTTCATATCAGGCGATAGAACCCGAAACTCATGCTATTCCCACTTATGAGACAAAAGTACCCCAAATAGCACCGTCTGAGCTGAAAATTGGCTCGGTGGTGAGGTTCTGCGGTGAGGTTCAGAAATATGTCGTTAGAGCTGTTGCAGGGGCTCAGGTAATGGTGAAATCCCTGTTTTCGGGGCAATTCGTCAACACTTACGCACACCGCTTAGAGCTTGCAGAAGGGGGGACAGGATGACACTCTCAGGACGGGGCTTTAGACCCAATTTTCCCGTAAGATTGTAAATGCCGTCTGGTCGCCCCTATTTTATATTGTTAAATGAATCGCACGATTCCCGAACAAGAATCCCTCACCGTCGAGTTTAAGAGCGATCGCACTCGCCTGCCAGACAAAGACCTGATTGAAACCGTCGTCTGCCTTGCCAATACAGACGGAGGCTCCATTTACCTCGGCGTTGAAGATGACGGTCAAATAACAGGTTTGCACCCCCAACACCAAAACCTATCCACCCTAGCAGCCATGATTGGCAACCGCACCAACCCCCCAGTCAGCGTGCGCGTTACAGCGTTGCTAGAAGCAGGTCAAACCATTGCCTGCATAGAAGTCCCCAAATCAGCTCGCATCGTCGCCACCTCTGACGGACTCCTGCAACGCCGCCGCCTGCAAGTAGACGGAACACCCCAATGCGTCCCCTTTTATCCCTACGAATTTGCCACTCGCCAGTCAGACTTAGGCGTTCTCGATTACTCCTCATTACCCGTCACCGGATCATCGTCTGTCACCGACTTTGACCCCCTGGAACGCGAACGCCTGCGACAATTAATAGAGCGATATGGTGGCGATCGTACTCTGCTATCCTTAACTGATGAAGAACTAGACGGCGCTTTAGGTTTCGTGCGTTCTACGGATGGAATTCGCTTCCCCACCGTCACGGGACTGCTGATTTTAGGACGAGAAAGCGCCCTCCGCGAACACTTACCCACCCACGAAGTCGCCTTTCAAGTCCTCGAAGGCACCCAAGTGCGAGTCAATGATTTTTACCGCACCCCCTTGCTAAAACTGTTTGAGCGAGTTATGGAACAGTTCGAGGTGCGCGTTGAAGAAGATGAAGTGCAAATCGGTTTATTTCGCGTCCCCGTTCCCAACTACGATCGCCGCGCCTTTCGCGAAGCCTCAGTCAATGCCCTCATCCACCGAGATTACACTAAATTGGGAGCCGTTCACATCCGCTGGGAAGATTACGGAATTACCATCAGCAACCCAGGAGGTTTTGTCGAAGGTGTCACCTTAGATAACCTGCTAGTCGTAGAACCCCGACCGAGAAACCCCTTTCTAGCCGATGCCATTAAACGCATCGGACTCGCCGAACGCACCGGACGCGGCGTAGATTTAATTTATCAGGGGTTATTGCGCTACGGAAGATCCGCCCCTGATTATCGAAGCACAAACTCTCATTCAGTTGCCGTCAGACTGCCAGGGGGGGAAGCCGACTTAGGACTGTTGCGCGTAGTGATTGAAGAGGAAAATCGCCGTCAAAGCCCACTCCCCGTTGACTCTTTAATCGCGATCGGACAATTGCGACAAGAGAGGCGGTTAGACACGGCTACTCTCGCCCGTGCCATTCAGCGAGATGAAGCGATCGCCCGCAGCGTGTTAGAACGATTAGTTGAAGCTGGTTTGGTAGAAGCGCGTGGCGTCAAAAAAGGACGCACCTACACCCTTAGCCCCTTAGTTTACCGAGAACTGGGAGAATCCGCCGATTACGTCCGGCAAGCTGGCTTTGAACCCATTCAGCAAGAGCAAATGGTGCTTCAATATGTAAGGACTCACGGCAGAATTACCAGAAAAGAAGCTGTGGAACTTTGTCGTATCAGCGAAGACCAAGCTAGTCGCCTGCTGCGGAAGTTGACTGATGCCAACCAGTTGAAATTAGAGGGTCAAGGCCGCGCGTCATATTATGTTGTTTCATAGCGGGAAAACACGCACCGCGCCTTTTAAACGCGCGCCGCGCCTTTTTAAACACGCACCGCGCCTTTTGAACACGCATCTTTAGAGTCTGTGGAGGAAAATAGCGTTCGTTAATTTGGGCATTTAGCCCCTTATTCCAGGGTATTGGTACTATAGTCCCGGTGGGAAGTTGGCGACCTTTGACGCACAAAACAGTACAGATGAATCGGGTACAATACCTTTAATATAGGTACTGTGACCAGGGGAGTACCTATATTAAAAATACTTATATAATAGACCAAAGCGACTCAATGGCTATTACAGTGGTGCTTTTAAATCAATGAAATCTTTTGAACAGACTTTTTTAACCCAGCAACCGATTACCCAAAAACTCCTAAGCTGTTGCACATTTAAACTGTGATACAATCATTACCCTTATTTTTGATTTTGCGACCCCATTTAATTATTA
>NZ_JAUBUJ010000139.1:0-14938 GCF_036705405.1 Microcoleus sp. B13-B6 | reverse complement strand
TTTAGTAGGCATTGACTTTTTATAAATATCATCATATTATACTATGCAATATGCGTTTTAGATGCTGAACAGCTTACCAACTTACCTTGATTAATCAGGGGGCTACACAAAATAGATTTAGGTCGCTGCTGAATAATATACGGGTCAGAGGCAAACCTAGTTTCAGTGGTTGCATCATCGATCGCAAGAGTTTCTTGCGTGCGTTCTACATAATTAACCAGCGAGATAGGAATCTCTTGACTTTCAATCGCTGACTTGGAGATTATTTGACATCGTTCTCCCGTACATTGAGCTTCAATTTTCCACTCACCTGCTGGGTCAGGTATGAGGAAATAAAATTTTTCTGCTCCCGCGTTTTCCAGCAAGACTAGCATCAAATTCGAGAGCAATTCATCCAGATGAACTTTTCCTGAGAGCACTTGGGAGGCTTTGATAATTGTTGATAAATCCAGAGCTTGTGCAGCACCTAAATTGGTAGAAGTGACAGTATTTCTGGTCTGAACAATCATTTCGTCTCCTCCACTCGTCAGGCTGTTTTTCCTACCGACGACTGGTGCGAGTAATTCAGCATGGCGCTCTTCTAAATCTTTAACTTTTGCCTGCGCTCCCCAGCGAATATAAGCATAGTAAGCGTCAATCAGGTAGGTACGCGCTACTTTCTGACGACCTAATGCTAAATAAAATTCTGCTGCTAGTTCATTGGCGAGGGCTTCGTGCTGGACGTATCCATTTTCCTTGGCTCCATCTATCGCCCGGTCGTAATATTCCATTGCTGTGAAAAATTGCCCCAATACGCGGGCTTTTTCTGCCTCTACTAAGTCATACTTATGCTGGTAATTCATTGGGCAATGGAACGCCCAATTTTTTATAGTTTTCTGAGTTTCTTCGACTTGGCTCAGGTATTCTTGTTTCTTTTCTTCCTCTCCTGAAACTGCTTCAAAATGGGCTAAAAGAATCAGACAATAGTAAAAGCTCTGTTCAATAAAGCTAATATTTGATTGAATGTAAATTGAATATTTCAACCCTTCTCTAGCAAATTCTAGAGCTTCTTCATACTGCTTAAATAAATAGCAAACTACAGTTTTCGCATAATAAACCCTGAATAAGCACATAAAATTTTTTACTTCTCTTAAATAAGTGATAGCTTCTTCCTCATTTAATATGCTGCCAATCAAAAGCAGTTTATTATCTGTCATCCCCCTTAAATTTTCTACCAATTGACCGAGAATTTTGAGTAAATATAACTGGTGTTCTTGGGACAAGTTATCGGCAAAATCAATATAGTGTTTTTGTTGTTCTTGCACGTAGTCTAGATGCTCGCCATTAAAAAACAGATGAGCGCAGTAGTAATCAGCAGCATGACAAGCATATTCTATATCTCCAAATTCTAAGCCGCTATTAATTGCTTGACGCAGAGGTTCTATAGTTTCTCTAGTATGCTTTTTAAGGTGGTTAATACAGATCGAAACATTAAGCAATATTTTAGAACGAAACTCTTGGGCATCTAACCGCTCTAATACCTGCAAAGAAAGTTGACCGAGTTGATAGGCCAAATCTATATCTGGTATTAGCCAACACACCATTGCTCCGTAAATCGAGTACGCAAAAGTACACTGTGGCGAATTCCCATGATGACGAGAAAGTTCGATCATAGTATACAGAATTGGCATCGCTAGCGGGCTTTCTGCAAAACAAGCAGGTGGGAATAGGAAAACTAAAAGCTCCATAGCCGCCCGCTTGTAGGGATCGGTCATTTCTGGCAAGTTCGCTAACTCCTCGATATTTAACTCTTGGGGGGGTGATTGGGATAGGGTCACTCCCAGCATTTCTAGAACTTGCAGCCCATTATCTAACGCAGATTGAATCTGGTTTTTAGCGAGGTTAAGCCTAATTTTCAGCACATATAAGTTGACTTGTTCGAGGATTGTTTTGGCTTTTTGGAGAGACCGATCGCATAAAATTCCCGCTCGTTCTAAATTGGCATTGAGATATTCAGCTTCGGCCGCTTCCAGATAAAAATTAAATGTCAGATCGTATCTACTTTCCCAGCTATCTTGACTCAGCAGTTATATACCTACATTCAAATAATTAACAGCGGCTTCATATGCAGTCGCGGCCTTTGCTTTCTGTCCGGCGATCAGGTTTAATTCAGCCAACTCATCTTTTTCTGACTGATTAGTTAGCAAATCTGTGCCAAAATTCAGTTGGTTAACCAGAGCAAAAATATTATCTTTTCGCTCTTGCTCTGTTGTATTATTCAGCAACAGTTGACCAATTTTCAGGTGAGTGGCTTTTTTTTCCGATTCTGGAATCAAAGAATAAGCTGCTTGCTGCACTCGATCGTGCAAAAATTTGTAGTCAACTTTGATATCGCGTATAGATGCCAACTCTTCCTGGGCAAAGAGTAGAGGAATTTTGTAATTTTCAGACAGCGGCAGAATCAAACCCGCTTGCATTGCCTCCCACAAATGAGCAGCCGTCGCTAAGTTTGATTCTTCATTGACAATTGATAAAACTTCTAAATTAAATTGGTTGCCGATACAAGCCGCTAGTTTTAATAATTTCTGGGTTATTTCTGGGAGTTGGCGAATATTTCGGGCAACCAGTTCAACAATATTGAAATCTGCGATACCAATTGCTTGGATTTGTTGAATATCCCACTCCCAGCGGTCTGTATCTACTTGATAAACCAGCAGATTTTCTGAGTACAGGGTTTTGAGTAGCTGCGTTAAGAAAAACGGATTGCCTTGGGTTTTATTAAAAAGTAATTCCGAAAAAACTTTAATTTTGTCTGAGTTTACGCTGGCATCGAGAGTGTCGGCGATTAATTGGTTGACGCTATCCAAAGCCAGCGCTTGAATGGTGATATTATTCACCACCGTTTCATTTCCTTGAATTTTTTCTATGGTCTGAATTAAAGGATGAACGGGACTGACTTCGTTATCTCGATAAGCTCCAATCGTTAACAAATATTTGTTATCTGGATCGGTTACCAAGAGTTGGATTAACTTTAGAGATGCCGAATCTGCCCACTGTAAATCGTCAAGGAAGATGACTAGCGGGTGTTCGGGTTGACAAAAAACTTGAATAAATTGTTGAAATACCCGATTAAATCTGTTTTGCGATTCCGAAGATCCCAGTTGAGGAACTTCAGGCTGTTTACCGATAATTAGTTCTACTTCGGGGATAACATCAATAATAACTTGACCGTTATTATCTAGCGCTTTTAATAAGTTTTCTTTCCAAATAGCAATCTGTTTGGAATTTTCTGTTAATAGCTGACGAACTAATTCTTGAAATGCTTGGATTAACGCTGCATACGGAATATTGCGCTTAAACTGGTCAAATTTACCCGCAATACAATATCCCCTAGCTGCTACAATTGGTTTATGAACTTCATTGACGATTGAAGTTTTACCAATCCCGGAATAACCGGAAACTAACATCATTTCGGTAGCACCGAGGCTGACTCGTCCAAAGGCATCTAGAAGAATTTGGACTTCGATTTCTCTACCATAAAGCTTCTGGGGAATGAGTAATTGGTTGCGGCGATCGCGTTGACCGATGGGAAAACTTTCAATCTTGCCAGTTGTCTGCAATTGCTGCAAACAAGTTTCCAGGTCAAATTTTAATCCCGCCGCACTTTGATATCGGTCTTCCGCATTTTTTGCTAACAGTTTCATCACAATATCTGAAACCGCTTGAGGAATTTCTGCTACCTCTTTAGGTGGGACGGGTTGTTTGGCAATATGACAGTAAACCAACTCCATCGGATCGGTGGTAGTAAATGGCAACTGGTTGGTCAGTATTTCATAGAAAGTCACTCCTAAAGAATAGAAATCGGTGCGGTAGTCAATTGCTCGATTCATCCTCCCCGTTTGTTCGGGTGACATATAAGCGAGAGTCCCTTCTAGCAAGTTGGGATTGCTAATGCTTTGGTTTTTCAATTCCAAGCGCGATGAAATACTAAAGTCAGTCAGTTTTACTTTTCCGGTCGCTGGATTGATAATGATATTTGAGGGCTTAATGTCTTTGTGAATGATCGGTACTTGATGGAGATAGATCAAAGTTTCGGATAGAGCGATCGCTACCCTCAGCAACTCGGTTATTGACAGGTTATTGGCTGCCATAAAATGATAAAGGGATAGACCCCCACAATCTTCTAATATTAGCGCTAAACTCTTCTGATAATTTTCTAAATTGTAAGTTTTGACAATTCCTTCACACTCTAAATTTTGAGTAATTATAAATTCTTGCCTTAACTTGGTGATTTGTTCAAGCGTAGGATATTCATTTTTTATTATTTTAACGATAACAAGCTGTCGATCCCGATTTCTTATCCCTCGATAAACAACGGTTCTGACTCCTTCGTAAATATTTTCTATAATTTCGTATCCTGAAAGAACGATCATTTTTTTCACCTTACCCTTTTCATTAACTATTCTAAATCGATGTTATCTAGTTCATCTCGACTGGCGGTCATAATTGACTGAGGAACTGGGGGACAGCCTGCTTCGGTATTGCTTTGAGTGGGTTCGCTCATCTGGCTCTCCTGAGTTAAAATGTAATAATGGTAACAGTGTAGATAAGTATTTGATTTATGAATGGGAAATGAGGACTTTGACATCCGCCCCGGCGTGAACGCACGGAGATTCCATCTATTCAAGCCAATCAAAAATTGACAATTGCTTAAATTCTGGTGGGTTGACGCTTCTTTGGGTGCTGCTATCCTGGGATAGTCTTATGCTTCCTCCACGCCCGTTTAAAGTCTCCGAAAGTCCTCCGGCGACTAAAATGTTAGTTGCGGCGTTAATATCCCTATCATGAGACGTGCCACAGTTGAGGCAAATCCATTCTCGAATTGAGAGATCTAATTTCCCGATTTTAAACCCACAACAAGAGCAGGTTTTAGAAGTCGGTTGCCATCTATCAATGACTCGAAAATCTCTGCCATATTTTTCTGATTTTGCTTCTAGGAAAGTTCTAAATGTTCTCCAACCTAAATCAGAAATTGCACGGGATAATTTACGGTTCCTAACCATTCCTGACACATTTAAGTCTTCTAACACAATCGTTTGATTCTCACGAATGAGTTGAGTTGATAACTTGTGCAGGAAATCTGTGCGAGTATCAGCTAGTTTAGCGTGAAGTTTAGCTAAC
The DNA here is from genome assembly GCF_036705405.1 of Microcoleus sp. B13-B6. Taxonomy (NCBI): domain Bacteria; kingdom Bacillati; phylum Cyanobacteriota; class Cyanophyceae; order Oscillatoriales; family Microcoleaceae; genus Microcoleus; species Microcoleus sp. B13-B6. The sequence continues at coordinate 9,778 of NZ_JAUBUJ010000139.1, read as the reverse complement.
CGCTTTCGATAAAATTCATGTCGTTTAGATCCTTTGGTTTTCCGAGATAGAGATTTAGATAACTTTTTTAGCTTCCTAATCCTTTCCTTTAGGGGTTTGGGAGCTTTTATTTTTTGTCCGTTACTCAGAGTTGCAAAGGTTGAAATTCCTAGATCGATACCAACTGAACTATCAGAAGATGGCAAGACTTCGGGTTGAACTTCCACGACAAAACTGAGGAAATATCGGTCAGAACTGTCCTTGATGATTGTGACTGAACTGGGTTCTGAGGGCAACTCTCTTGTCCAAACCACCTTAAGCTTCCCAACTTTCGCTAAATAAACCTTCTGGCCTTTGATGGAAAATCCTAGTGAGAGTGAATCGGGCGGATTGTTGAGATTTCCGCTTTTTAAAACGAGGGGGTTTAACTTTTTGTCCCTGACGTTTCCCTTTACAGGAATTGAAGAAGTTTTGGTATGCTTGCTCTAAATCGTTTAAGGATTGTTGCAGGGGAACTGCTGAAACTTCTGATAACCATTCCCGTTCCTCTAACTTCTTAGCTTGAGTGATGAATTGCTTTTGAAGTTCGGCATTTTTCGGTTTCTTTTGGCCTCCAATATATTCAGAAATGCAAAAACCTAGACTATCGTTCCATACTACTCTGACACACCCAAATAACTTGGCTAACGCCAATTTATGAGAGGGTGTCGGATAGCATCGGTAGCGATATCTAGCTTTCATTTGTTTTTGATATTTACTGTCTTTATCTTAACATAAACCAGGATAAAAAGCCGTCGAGCGAAGGACGGGGCTTTAAACCAAAAATTTTCGGTAACGTAACTTAGATAGTATCTTTGATAAATATTTGATATCTATTCTCCCATCCCCTGCGTCAAAGCCCAATAGGAATCGACATTAACTTATTATCGGCTCTCTCGTACTTATGGTGATAACGCAAGCTAATAATTTAGCACGATCGAGGGTTTCAACCTTCAGTTTCAGATACTTAGTATCATCTGCTACTTTTAACACCAAGCATCGGGGAGAGCCGAGGAAAAAATTATGTGATTAGATGTTTGCATCGACACTGATGTCATGAATGCTGCACTGGGGCAAGCGTAACAAGTCGCTTTAGCTGTCATATCAAGGTGCGACTCGGCTAAAATGTGGCGCGCCACATTTCTGGGGCAACTGTTCAATTAATGCGATGATATAAATGTGTGGCAATGCTCATACTGACGATCGCCACCAATCAACAACCAATTTGGGCTAGAACTATCAGAAGGTTGCCAGCCTCTGCGCTCTCAAATCGGTTCTATAAAACCGACACATAATGACGATAATTTTAACCAACGACGACGGCATCGATGCTCCAGGGATTCAGGCACTTTTGCAGGCTGTAGAAGGCAAAACAATTATGGTGGCTCCGCAGGGGCAATTGTCGGGCTGCGGGCATCAAGTGACTGCTCACAGTCCGATTCATGTCGATCGGCGATCGGAATTTGAGTATGCTGTAGGGGGAACACCGGCCGATTGCGTGCGTATTGCTCTTCATCACGTTTGTGCGAAGCCGGATTTGGTGCTTTCGGGTATTAACGCGGGTGGCAATTTGGGGGTTGACGTGTATATTTCGGGTACGGTTGCGGCTGTGCGGGAAGCAGCCATGCACGGTATTCCTGCCATCGCAATTTCCCACCGGATTAAAAGGCCACTCGAAATAGACTGGGATGTCGCTACTCGTTGGACATCGCGGGTGTTGGCAGATTTGCTGCACCGGGAACCCAAGTCGGGGTGTTTCTGGAATGTGAATTTGCCACATTTAGCGCCGGGAAGTGCGGAACCGGAAATTGTGTTTTGCCAGCCTTCGACGCAGCCGTTGCCCGTGGTGTACCGGATGGAGGGAGAATACTTTTATTATGCGGGAGAGTATGGATCGCGCGATCGGGCGGCGGGGACTGATGTTGACGTGTGTTTTGAGGGTAATATTGCGGTGACTGAGATATCGTTGTGATAGATTTGATGGGATTTGATGGGATTGGGCGATCGAACTATTTTTTTTGTCAACAAAGCGGAAGTAGGTAGGTTAACTTTGGTATTACTTAGCCTCAATATCCCAAATCAGGATAAAATATTTGTACTTAATTTTTACAGTCACGTAAGTCAATAAATGAGTCCTAACGCAGAAGCGAATTCTCCCAGCATCTTAAAACGCAAAGCGAGCAGCACTGTTGGTCGTGGCAAAGTAGCTAATCTCAATACCAATTTTAATTTTTCTACATGGAGTGACGAATACGTTACTTTATATCTCGGCGATAGTCTCCAGCACTACGACAATTGGGAGCAACCTACTGTCATAGTTTCAGATGGAGCTTACGGTATTCTTGGGTTTGAAGGAGATACCTCAGATCACATTGATTTACCTAATTGGTATAAACCTCATATCGAGGCCTGGTCAAAAGCAGCCATACCCTGTACAACACTCTGGTTTTGGAATTCAGAGATTGGTTGGGCTATTGTGCATCCACTTCTAGAAAAATATGGTTGGCGCTATGTCAATTCCAATATTTGGAACAAGGGAAAAGGTCATATCGCAGGGAATGTTAACACACAGAAAATTCGCAGGTTCCCCGTCGTTACAGAAGTCTGCGTTCAATACGTTAGAGAAGTAACCGTTAATGAACTTACCTTAAAGGCGTGGTTATTGCGAGAGTGGAAACGCTCTGGGTTGCCGTTACGACGGGCCAATAATGCTTGCGGGGTGGTGGATGCAGCAACCAGGAAATACTTCGATCAAGGGCATTTGTGGTATTTCCCTCCGACCGAGATGTTTGAAAGGCTAGTGAACTATGCAAATGAGTATGGTAGTCCTCAAGGAAAACCATACTTTTCGCTGGATGGCAATCAGCCTTTAACGGGACAAGAATGGAGCAAGATGCGATCGAAATTTAGATGCCCTCACGGTTTTACAAACGTTTGGGAGCGTCAAGCTTTACGGGGCGATGAGAGAGTTAAAACTCTCTCTGGAAAAGCATTACATCTCAACCAAAAACCTTTGGATCTGATGAACCTTATTGTTGAGGCATCGAGCGATGAAAACGATGTGATATGGGAACCTTTTGGTGGACTTTTCAGTGCAGCTTTGTCAGCACGTAAACTAAAACGAAAAGCCTTTTCTTGCGAGATAGACCCCGACTATTTCTACTATGGTGTACAGAGATTTAATCAAGAATTTCATCAATACTCTCTTCTCTAATCTGTAGATAATCTTGTAGGGATTTCTTGATGCTGCCTTCTAGGCGACTTGATAAAAGCTTATTCCACCGACCCACGGTCATACCGGAAACTTCAGTATTGTAGACACGTCGCTTAAATTCCTCAATGCCTGGATGTACAATTCTGTCCATCTTTGCGAAATTTGTATCTAGTCTATATTCATAGCGTATCCGTAGCTCCCGCAGAAGGCGCTGATACTCTCTAGTTGGTTTGTAGACTTTTCCTTGAGTACCCCATGAATCAACTATTTTCTCAGCTTCTAAAAACTCCTCAGCAGAGCCTTGGAATTTATATCCACTGGTGTTTGTTTGTTGCAAATTTGCTGTTCTTTGAGTTGTATCTTCCGGCTCTAAAACAAGATAATCTGGCGGATTGTGATAGTGGGTATCTCTCGCTACAGCTACCGATAAACCAGAGACAACGCACACATCAAGAATGCGAGGCTTGCCATAGATGATTTTATCGGGTAGCCATGCCAGGATAGCAACGTAGGTCTGATCGAACCTAAAGTGATTCTGACTATCTTTGAAACGTGCTGTTATCTCTGTTGCTAGTGGGAACCACGCTTTAATTTCTAATCCTGGCGTTGGTTGAACTATGCCGAGGAAAATAGTATCTGGAAAGCCTGGATCTTGCCTATGCCACTTTCCAAATTCACCGAACTCATTTTGTTGATTCAAGAATTCAACGGTGTTAAATTCGATTAAATTTCCGACTAAGGGCGAAAGCTTTGAGATAACTTTAGACAGGTTCACCGCTGCATCTACGGTAACAGGTTTAGATACATCTAAAACGTCGAAAGTGTTACCCGATAAACGATCAAGATATTGGGATGCAAGTCTGATTACATCTTGCGTATTCATATCTCCCTCTCACAAGATGCTTCAGATATTTTTTGTGAAATTTTCCTAATAATATCGCAAGGATCTACACCAATTACATGAGCAACTAACAGAAACTCAATTACATCTAACCGTCGTTCACCGTTTTCATATTTGGCTACGAAAGACTGGGGCTTTTTAAGAGATTTAGCAACAGACTCCTGAGTTAGTTGCGCTTCTTTACGAGCCGCAATCATACAGCAACGGAATGTTTCATATTCATCACTAAAAACAGATTTCATTATACTTTGGGTTTAGCACTGCATATTCCCTAGATATAATAAACCTGTTTTCGGATAATCCCAAAATAGGATATTTGAATCTGTTAAAAATCGATAGTAATGACAATTGAACAAAATTAATCGCAATCCGAAGAGTGGCAGCTATCTCTACTTGCGGCCGTCCGTGCTACCATAATTTTTTTTGTCATCCTTCGGCTTAGCAACACCATCAGGTTGTTTCTTTGGCTTTTTGACTTCTTTGTTGCTTTTTCTTTCTTTTGACATAATTATTCCTCAATTTTTACTCAGAATAACATACATTGACACATCGACCTAACTGCAAGTAGACGAGGTGATGCTATACGGATATTACTCGCTGTTAGTTTTGTACAATCTTCAGTAGATTATGCACTAGGTTTTGAACAAATAGCATCTACCGTTAGGCATATCGATAAATTCCTCACAAGTACAATGTCTGAAATTACTTTTAGCCCCGATCGACTCAAGCAAATATGGAAAAGCACGATCGTATAACTGCTGCGAGACTACCGAGAAAAATTATGGCTGATTAAGCTGTTGTTCCACCTCTAATTTTCCTAAAAAATGACAAGCGAATTTCAAAGGTGGTACCCGCCACGTGATTTATCCGTGGAATCAATCCAAAATCTAAAATCTAAAATCCTCACGCCCCCGAATTTATCTCGCGCCAGTCAATCCAAAATCTAAAATCTAAAATCTAAAATCGAATGACAGTAGATAAAATATGCAGCTATGGCCATGCAAGCATTCGCGACACCTGACGCAAACACAACCAACAAATTTGCAGTCTCGGTTGAAAAAAGCTGTTAGCCACAGTGGAAAACAAAAATATTGATTTTACTATTGATTAACACTTCGGACAGTGTTTGATGGCTTACCTACTCAGAATAACGGTTTCACGGATCTCAGTACGATCGCAACGCTTGCCCAAGCACACTAGAGGGTAAGTAAATCAAGGGTTTCAGACTATGACCTCAAAACGGTCGGGACTCTGGAAAAAGCACAAAGTATATGTATAAATATAAAGTGAATTGTCAGCTTTCAAGAAAGTGCGATCGCATCCGGTCCCTTTGAGATAAAATACTTATAAAGAGTGTTTATTCGTAGATGAATTTCTGCTGTTAGGAATGTGACCCGTATGGAAGTAACCGAGCTGCTCAAACAGTACGAAAATGGAAACAGAGACTTTGCTGAGGCAAACCTCAGCGGAGCAAACCTCAGCGGAGCTATGTTGGTTGGCGTAAACCTTTCGAGGGCTAACCTGTCGGGAGCTAACCTGAGTCGGGCGCATCTCACCAAAGCAGAACTCAACGGCGCAAACCTTTACAGGGCAAATCTGAGTTTTGCCAAAATGGGCCAAGCCAGGCTAGCCGACGCAGAGCTTACAAAAGCCAATCTCAACGGAGCTTTCCTCGTCAAAGCAAAACTGCCCAGAGCAAAGTTGAGTGGCGCCCAACTCATCGGTAGCAACCTGCGGAGTGCCATCCTCTGGAACGCCAATTTGTGTACAGCCGATATGCAATTCATCAACCTGCGGGGCGCCAACCTCACGGGAGCCAACCTCAACTGGGCAAACTGTGGAGGGGCAAAACTCAGCGGTGCAAAGCTTTTTGGCGCTCAACTAACAGGCATCTATCTCAGGAAAGCTTACATCAACGGGATCGACCTGAGCAGGACGGATCTCAATGGCGTCAACCTCAGCGAAGCCAAACTGAACGGGGTAAACCTGGAAGGCTCGAACTTGTTAGCCGCCAATCTCAGCGGGGCTCAGTTGCGGGGCGTCAAGTTGATGGGAGCAGATTTAACCAGGGCAAATCTGGTGGGAGTTTCTTTGGTGCAGGCAAACCTCGATTGGGCTAGGCTGTGCTATGCAGACTTGAGTGAAGCCGACTTGAGCGGGGCAACATTCACGGGAACCAACTTTGAGGGTACTCAGTTAGGCGGATCAACAATGCCCGCATCTGTGAGCCATGATGTCTACTTAACTGCAGCACGTGGTGTCGCAGCTTAGGCAAGGCCAAAAATTAATTTCGCATCCGAGTGGACGACTCTCGCATTGGTTTAACTTTTGATGCAGACATCATTACTTTCGTGAGAGTGTTGCACCGACAGGAAAGTTACTGATATTTGCGAGAGTTTGTAGCATCACAATTGAGCTCACCCGATTAATTTCGCGACTCGCAAAGCAGAGGTAATGGCTCCTTCGTGCAAACCATCCCCCAAATAAGCTCCCGCATGATAAGTGTTGTTCTCGCCATTAGTCTCGATAACTTCATTTCTATATCGAAAAGACTCGACAGTGTACAGCGGCGTGTGATGTTTCTGAATGTGAATAATGTGCTGTTGGGCGATCGACTCCTCCAGATGAAATGCTAAACTGTACTCTCGTGGCGATGAGATGCCGCAAAGCTGATTCAAGCTCGCATTATATCCCCACCCTTTGTCCGTCTCGAAAAAATCAAATTCAGATAACTTGCGGATACCATAGCGATCGTACATCGATGTATCCGAATGCAGTACAGTCGTTGCATAATTGGCTTTCCACGCCGAAAACCGCTTCCTTTCCGCCTCCGTCGGATCAGACAATAACCTCATAACTTGGTCTGGTGGCATCGCAAAAACCACCTTATCAAATTCCTGGATTTCCCCATCAGAAAGCACCATTTTTACAGCATCCGCACTTCTAAAAATATTGGCAATCTCCACATTTAGCCGTATATCGCCCTTAAATCGCTCCAAAATCTTTTCAATGTAAGAATACACCCCGCCTTTAATCCTCACCCAGTTGACCAAGCCATATTCGCGTAGAACAGGCATCGCTAATTCTGCCGGGAAATTGTCGAGCAATTCAAACGGTATCGAGTAGCTGTACATCGTCAGCAACTTCAGCCAATAATTGCGGACGCACGAGCTTTTCAAAGACTCAGAAAGCGACACGTCGTAGAAATCATGCTGTTTAGCAAACCGCATTCTTAAAATAAATCCCGCCGAACGAGCGTAGAGACTATCAAGCCACAAATACTCGATCAGGCGTTGGATTCCGGTGAAATTATTTTGGATAGATACCGCAGACAAAAAGTGAGTGCCATCTTTAAAAAACAGCGCGGAACCAATCTGCACCGGTTCTAATTCAACGCCTAGTTCCTGCATAAAAGCCACGAAATTGTAAAACACTGTGGGAAATTCCAGCACCCCATTTTCTAATATTTCATTGCACTCCGATTGATTGGGCAGAACATTTTTGTTCAGCGTCCGAATGTGTCCGCCTAAAATCGGCTGACTTTCCAACACAGTGACGTGATGCCCCTGTTTATCGAGCCAGTAGGCTGCTGCCATACCACTGGCTCCGCCCCCAACAATTGCAATTCTCATAGTTCACTCCTAGATTGATAGAATGGAACATTAATCATCGAATGCTTAAGAGCTGTTGGAGAAACGATCCGATCCCCCCTAACCCCCCTTAATAAGGGGGGGACAAGAACCTTTTTCTAGCTTTCTCTCGTTGCCAGGTTGGATGTGATGCCCTTTTTATTTTTTAGTCTGCGGAGGCAGACTTCGTTTCTGTAGTAGCGATTTCAATCGCCGAGTAACCAATTCCTCCTAGCCTAAAATCGCATCGCCGGATAAACGTTGATAAAGCAGCGCCCCCGTCCAAAATGTCGGTGCAAAGCCTGGATAGCCCGAGGAGGCGTTGCAGAAATAGAAATTGTTGAGGGATGTTTCATGATTTAGCCGATCGACCCCCATGTTGCGCGGCGTCAGGCTGGAACCGTAGGAATTACCGTTAGGACACCAACAGAAGCGCTCGTTAGTCGTCGGACTTCCGGTAATATGAAAGACCATGTGTTTGCGGAAATTCGGAACATAGTGTTTTTCCACAACATCTAAAATTGAGTCCAGAATCTCTTGTTTCTTCTGTCTGTAAGCTTTGCGATCGCTCTCCCAAAGCTGTTTAAAATAGCTGTAATTAGCAACAGTCAGAAATTCGACAATTTGACAATCTTCTGGACAATCCCGCCGCGCTTGGGTCAGTAAAGTTGGCGTTGTAATTGCAAAACTCGGACGAGAAAAATCATTTTGCTCATACATTTGAGCAAACGCTTCATTTAGATCCAAGTGTTCAGAATGAAACGTATTCCACTTGCCAAATCCATAGTCCCGGAGATCGATATCTTTGACAACGCAGTACACCATGTAATTAGATGCAGAATACTCATAGTTGAGTTTCCGTCGCACTTTTTTAGAGAACAGTTCCTCTCCAATCATCTTGGCTGCTCTTTTCGGGTCAAGGTTGCAAATCACCGTGTCCCCAGTGAATTCATGGGTTTGATGGGTGGTCAAATCCATCGCTTCAACACCAGTTACTGTTCTGTTTGTTACCCTGAAATTCGTGACTTCATGGTTTAATAGAACTTTCCCCCCGTTGGATTCAATGACTTTAACTAAAGAATTGATGACAGATTCAAAATGCTGCGTCGGGTAAAATGCACCTTCTTGATAGCCTCTAAACAAGGCAATCCAAGCATAGAAAGAAAGCTGATTTGGAGGCAGCAAAAAGTCCGGCCATTGCAGGGCTAATAGGGTTTGGGCGGCTTGCGGGAGTTGGAACTTGTCGAAAACGTCCTGAAGTGTACTATTGAGATGTTGGACAGCACAGAATACGTCACCGAAATTTTTGAGCAATTCAATTGGTTTGACGGGAGGAGCGAGTTTTCTGAGTCCGTTGCCGGTTTTCTCGACTTCGTTGACGAATTGGCGAATTCTCTCGCCCGCTTCGGGAAACAGCGCCGACAATCGCCGGATCAGTTCCTCGGGTTCCGAGGGAATATCGAGCGCATACCCAGGCATTCTCATGTGGTCGTAGCCATTCGGATCGTACCGTTCAAAGGTGACATCTCGATCGAGACCGAGTTTTTTGAGAACTCGATTGACTGTATGTCCTTCGCCGCAGTCCCAAACGTAGTGGAATTGGGCATTAAAGGTGTATTTTTTGGCCATCGTAAAGGTGTGACCAAAGCCTCCGGGATGTTCGTGAGCTTCGAGGATGTGTACGGTTTTGCCGGAGTTTGCCATCAAAGCTCCGAAAACCAGTGCTGATAAACCACTGCCGACGATGAGGTAATCTGTTTTCATGGTAAATTTCCTCGATCGATTGAATCGGGCGATCGTTGTCTATTTAAACTAACGCTCAATTCTGAGGAAATTCTGAAGAGGGCTTACCACGCTATTTGTGGGGTACGCACTGCGTACCTTACGCCTTTTTGGGCGGGCGGGACGCCCAAAAAATACAACACCCCACAATAGTGTGAAGCATCTAAATTTAGGCTCGCGAATTAAATAACTTACAATTTTAATTGTTATTGTGGGATGGGCGTCCCGCCCGTC
>NZ_JAUBUJ010000138.1:0-15752 GCF_036705405.1 Microcoleus sp. B13-B6 | reverse complement strand
GATTCTTCTCAAAGTCCCCCTTCTTAAGGGGGATTTAGGGGGATCGAGATATGTGCAACTTCACATTAAATTGGTATCAACAATCAAGAGATATCTTTTCGTAGCGGCAACCTCACGGTAAACGTTGCCCCTTGTCCCTCACCCGCACTTGTTGCACAAACTGTACCGCCGTGGAGTTCTACTAAATGACGGACGATCGACAATCCTAGCCCCAATCCAGCGTCTCTGCGAGAGTAGCTACTATCCGCCTGACGGAAGCGATCGAACACATAGGGGAGAAAATCAGGGTTAATGCCCTTACCAGTATCGCTAACTTGGATTTGAGCCATGCCATCAATGTAGTCTAATGCGATCTCAATTCTTCCTCCGGCTGGGGTGAATTTAATCGCGTTTGAAAGTAGATTCCACACCACTTGTTGTAAGCGACTTGGATCGCCCAAAATCTTTGGTTTTAAAGGACTTAGCCTGGATTCAATTTGAATATTTTTGGCTTCTGCGGCGAAACGAATTACCCCGATCGCATTTTCAACCAGTGGATTGATCTCAACCTCAGAAGCATTGAGGCGAAATTGGCCTGTGGTAATCCGCGAAACGTCTAAGATATCATCGATGAGCTGGTTTTGTGCTTTGGCTGCGCGCTCGATCGTTTTTAGCGCCTCCTGGGTTTTAGCCTCGTCAAATTTTTTCACGCGCAGCAACTGTGCCCAGCCAATCATCGCATTCAGCGGCGTCCGCAGTTCGTGAGAGAGGACGGACAAAAACTCATCTTTGATGCGGTTGGCCTCCTCAGCAGCCGCACGGGCCGATTGTTCTTGAATCCGAAGGCTGCGTTCTCTCTCGTACTGTTTTTGATCGGTGATATCCTCGATCGCCAACAGAATCATCTGTGTATCGCCAAGCGGAGGCATTTTGCGGGCATTGAGCAGCATTATTTTATGCCCGATGTGTTCAAAGTTATGCTCGACTTCAAAATCTTTAAACTGGGGATTGCCTGCCAGAATTTCTTTGAGGAGCGATCGCAACTTGGGAATATTCCACTGTCCATTACCGAGATCGAAAAATGATCGGTGCTCTGTTTCGCTCGCCATCACCTGAAACGTCTCGTAGAAAGAACGATTGGCGGTGAGCGCCCGCAGGTTGAGATCTAATACTAGCAACGGTTCCCGCACGGTTTCCACGATCGTTTCGGCGTAATTTTTCGCTTCCATCAAATGCTGGGCGCTGACTTTTAGCTCGTTGATATCGACCAACATCAGCACCGCCCCATCAATCTTGTGGTCGAGCGTCCGGTAGGGTCGAATATGCAGCTCGTACCAACGACCGTCTCGATCTTGAACCTCCTGAACTTTCAAATTGAGCGTGCGGATCACGTCTAAAATCCATTGCTCTAAGTCCGGTACTATTAACTTGTGAGTGATGTCGCTCAAAGACCGCCCGATATCGCTAGAAATCAAGTTGAAGATGCCTTCAATTGCGGGAGTAAACCGGCGGATTCGCAGGTCGTTTCCCAGCATCAGGATCGGAATATTGATGCTGGTCAGGAGATTCTCTAAATCGTTGCTCACCTCAGTCGATTCCAAATTGCGCCGCTGCAATTCGTCATTAATCGTGTTGAGTTCTTCATTCGTTGCCTGAATCTCTTCTTTCGCCGTTTCGAGTTCCTCATTCATGCTTTGCAACTCTTCGTTGCTCGACAAAATCTCTTCGTTGGCGGCTCTCAAATCTTGATTAGCGGCTTGATGTTCTTGGACGATCGCTCCGAGATGTTCTTTTGTAGTTTTCAGTTCCTGTAGCAGCCTTGCAATCTCCTCACTTTCACCCTGTGAAGCATCAGAGTTGACTCTATCCTGGTCAGCAGCAGCAGGCATTGCAGAGATCGGGGACTCCTCTTGAAACAACACTAAAAAATACTCTTTTGCCGCAGCGCCGGCTTGGAATGGAATCACATTAATTCCGACCTGCCGGAGGCGAGCGCCGTCTTTAAGTTGGAAGCCTGCCCGTGCGATCGGCTGCTTATGATGTGAGGCTTCTTGAATTGCAGTACGCAGTTCCACGCGCAATCCTTCTTTTGCCATTCTCAGCAGGCTAAAGCTCGCTCTACCGGGAGCCGGTTCTAGGTAGGCATTCGTCTGTCCTCGAAATTGCAGAATCTCGCTGGCTGTATTAATCACGACCCCGACAGGGGCATAGTGATTCAAAACAATGCGATCGGCCTCTTTTTCCATTTCGATTTCCTCCAATCTTTCCGCTTGCTGCGCTGGTGGGTTGGGTGGTGTCAGAGGGTAGTTGCTAGCATTTAAATCCATGCTAAGCCAATGCGTCACCTGTTTTTTAGTATAAATTTTATTCTTTTTATCGAATACCGCAAACAATATTGAAAACTCTCCAACCGTTTCCGAAGTGCCTAACAGCAAAAAGCCCGCGGGCCCAAGCCCATAGTGGAACATTGGCAGCAGTTTTTTCTGCAACAGGGGTGTCAGATAGATCAGCACGTTCCGACAGGTAATCAAATCCATCCGCGAAAAGGGCGGATCGGCGATCAGGTTTTGTCTAGCAAAGACGCAGAGTTCGCGCACGGGCTTAGCGATTTGGTATCCGCCCTCGACTGGGACAAAGAACCGATGTAGGCGTTCGGGTGAAATATCGGCGACTTGGGCATTGGTATAAAAGCCAGTGCGAGCGATCGCGATCGCATTTTCGCTGATGTCTGTGGCATAAATCTGAATCGGCACGTTAGTAGATCGAGGTGCTAAAAACTCTAGCAAGCAGATCGCCATCGAGTAAGCTTCTTCACCCGTTGAACAGCCGGCAATCCAAATTCGGATCGGTTTTTTCGGCGATTTATCTTTGACGATTACGGGAAAAACATTGCTGCTTAAGGCCTCAAAGCTTTCGGGGTCGCGGAAAAAGCAGGTGACATGAATTAAGACATCGTGATACAGCGCCGTTACTTCTGCCGGGGTGTTTTGGAGATATTCGGCATACTCTTCGATCCGTTCCAGCTTGTAGAGCAACATCCGCCGATGTATCCGCCGCTTCAAGGTGGTTTGCTTGTAGTGAGTAAAGTCAACTCCTGTAGCCGCCCGCAGCAAACTGTAGATCATGGCGATCGCATCTTCACTTGCGATCGCATCTTCACTTGCGATCGCATCTTCACTTGCGATCGCATCTTCACTTGCGATCGCAAGTGAAGATGCCATCATGTAGGGATGACGGCCGATCTCTGCTATTTTATAGGCTATTTTTTCCGGTGGCAAGATAAAGTCTACCTGACCCGTAGCCGCCGCAGTATTCGGCATACTGCTAACTTGTGCCGTATCTTCACATTGGGCAAAAGTAATACCGCCTGCGGCCTTAATCGCTTTTAACCCTTGGGCACCATCGCTGTCGCCCCCGGACAAAATGACGCCGATGGCTTTGTTCCCCCGTTCTTCGGCGAGGGAAAACATAAAAATATCGACGGACATAAATACCCCCTTTCGTCTGCCGCGAGGCGTTAGCTTCAGCACTGATCGCTCGATGGTCATGCTGAAATTCGCGGGGATAACGTACACCTGATTCGGTGCTATCAGCATCCCATCTGTCACCTCATGCACGGGCATCAGGGTCGATCGACCCAGAATCAAACTCAAGCCACTTCCCTGATTCGGCAACATATGCTGAATTATTACAAACGCCATGCCGGTATCGATCGGCAAATGGCTCAGTAATTGCATAAAGGCTTCCAATCCACCCGCCGATGCTCCTATGGCGACTACAGGAAATAAGTCGTTTGGATTGTCCTGCTTTTGAGCTGTTTTGATACCAGCTTTAGGTCGAGATTTCTTGGGATACTTATTCTGACTCATTTTTTTTACCAGATACCTTCCGGGCGGCGCATTATAGTTATATTGCCTTTATTTTTAATATATATATATATATATATATATATATCAAAATGGATAATGAGTCATCTACCTGCCGATATAATCTCTAGGCGAACTCGGTCGGTGCGCTCAATCGATTTTAAAATTATTATTTGGGAGTTCCCCCTTCCCTAGCGGGGGACAAGATTGCAACGGGAAATAAGTTAAAAATTATACTAGATTGTACTGTTAAGAGTGGAGAATCAGTTAACTTTGCAGATTCTGCGATCGGACTATGAAGTCTGACCCCCAAAAAAACCATTTCATCCTATTTTAATAGGATTACTTTCAAAATACCCCAAAGGGTAGGGTAGGGAATCGGACTTTCTTTGTTTTTTTTAAAAAATGGCTGAGTTCTAAAGCCGATTCACTATTAGCATTTTTTCAAATACCGAACCCAAAGCTGCCGAATAAGCGCGACTATCCAGAAACCTCGGCTGCTGCTGCATTTTGTATTGGATTTCATCGCGCTTTTGCTTTCGCAATTGGGCATTAATTCCGAGTGCGACACTCAAGTTAATATAAGACTCTTCGCTGTCAGCAATTAAATCAAACAACTGGATGTCTCGCAGGATGGCCGCCCCTTGTCGGGAACGCAAATTATTGCCATCTCTCACCACAGTGGGCAATCCAACTTCTAACGGATCAACCGTCGAATTTGCACCCGCGTAGGGATAGGAGTCGAGATAGACATCAGCCAGTTGTAACACTGCTTTCACATCTTCGCGATTCGCCAGGGTATTTAATAAAATTAAACGAGTGCGATCGATACTGTATTTATTAAATATAGCATACATTTTATTGATAAACGGCTGTTTGACGTAATCACCAGACCAGGTATTGCCGAAGGGATATAAAACCAGGACTGAATTAGGCACGGCTGCGATTATCTTTGCCCAAGTTTCCCTGAGTTCGGGAATAATTTTGAATGTATTAGCGCCGGAGATAAATACAACTGCTGTCTCGGAAATTCTCAAGCTTTTTCTCTCAAATTTAATACTTGCTTCTGCTTTTTGAATGCTATAATTGAAGCAAAATCCTGTCCCATCTAACATTACTAACCGTTCGCGATATTGTGCTTGCGCTTCTTGCAAAGGTTCCGTCAAAGTGCCGGAAATGTAGTAATCGATATTGCGGATGCCTGTAGTGACGGGAGATGCAAAATAGGTGGTCTGTAACCTCGCTAGGCGGTGCAAAGCTAGTAAAATGATGTTTTGAGCGGCATTGGTGACGATCGACCCTACAAACAAAATATCCAGGTCATCGGCGCGAATTATCTCGACTTGACTGCGAAGTTCCTGCGGCAATTTCACCAGTTTGTCTGCCCGACTTTGACAGTATACATCCAAAGGGCGATCGCTCGCGTTGAGGACATATAAAATAATCTCAAATTTCTCTCTGTCTAAATGCTCAAAAGCTGGGATAGTGGTAAAAGTTTCTGAAATGGGTGCGAAACTTGCTTTGAGAATGCCGAGGCGAATTTTGCCTCTGTTAGCGGGGCGTTTGTCAAAGCTGAAGTCAATCTGATGTCCACTAGCTTTTAGGATCAATTCTAGAATATCCGAGCGCTTGCTATAGACATCTTTCAAGTTATTTGTGCTAAAATAGAGAGGGACAAAGTTAACGGTATCTGCAAAAATTAAAGCAACATTTTGCCAAATCTCTGAGTCGGGATTGCTGAAAACGCGACTGTGAACTAAATCTACTAATTGCTGCATATAGCTACAATAGTTCTCGACTTCTCCCACTTCTTGAAAATAACTGGGAAAGTAAAGCATAAACTCCAGCAAATCGTTAAAAAACCACTGGGGAACAGCAGTTCTACCATACTGCAACGGCAATTGATCTGCCCGCCTATACAGCATCGCTGCTAGCAAATATTGGATAGCTTCTGGGGATTCAAATCCTTTAGCAACATATTGAGATAACTCCTCAACTTCCCGCTGTTCGACATCAGTCAGAGGTTCGTCTCTCATGCCACTAGCTAATAGCATTTTCTGGGCTTTTCCCGCACGGCCAGAATAGCTGCTTTGCAGTTTATCTGGTGGTGCAGACAGCCAAAATGCTGCTAGTTTATGGCGGGCTTGACGCAAATCTGTTAAGGCAGATTCATGGGATGTGCTATGATAGCGATCGATACAACTGGACAGCCAACTGAGAAATTGAGGCGACTCTGGGTTGAGCTGAACTTTGATAGTTTCCTGATGCAGTCGGAGGGATAAACGCTCTAGGGTTCCGCCATTTCGTGGCAAGGATAATCTGGAAAATGGACTCGGCAAGTCTGCTGCTAAATCTAGCTGATTTAGGATTTCCAAACATCCGCCCGATGTTAGATTGAGAACTTGAATTAGGGGATGGTTGAGCGGCAAGCTGCTCAGCATTTGAGGGTTATAAACTGACATCAAAATATTTTTGATATCTTGTTCTTGGTTATCTGGAAATTTCAGAGGCAGATTGAGCTTGAATTTTAATAATTCTAACACTTTGCCGGGAGATGTTAGCAAGGTATTCAAATTTACGAGTAGGCATTGATTGTCATGGCGTTTATAGAATTCTAAGATGTGGCGATTATAAAATTTCCATATCTTTAAGCAAGATTCTGGGTTTTGTGAGAAAAATGGGATGTTCAACCGCAAGATTGAATCAGTGACATCCCAAGGATAGCGGTAGACAAATAAATAGCGAGCATTCGGGATGATTTGATTCCAGAAATCTAACATTAAACTGGTGCGCGGATCTTTCCAACCCCAAAGTTCTGAGTGGTTGGATCGAGATTTGACTAATTGCTTCGCAGGCTCTATATTAATGTTAAGTTTTTGGGCGTCTAGCTGTTCGCTTTCTGTCCAACCCCAATCGGGAAAACCTGTTTCGTCGCACCGAGAGCAAGTTTGCAGAATTGTTCGCTGAAATTCTACAAAATCACTATCTTCAAAGTAACCTGGGGGATTCCAATAGTTGCCTTTCAGGAGATTGTTTCCCAAGTCAAGACCTATTTTCTGTAGGAAAGCCGCCGTGAGAGAAGTTCCAGATCGGTGCATTCCAGTAATAATGAGCACAGGAGAATTGGTTCCGCTATTTAATAACATTTATTACCTTCTTTAGGATCAAAAAAACTTACTTGTGGTTAATTAGTCTATTCAACTCATATATACTTACGTATATACGCTGACAAAAATTTTGTTATTTTTGTAACAGTATGCTATTATAAATACCATCTTTTGTCCCAAATGAAACAAATTTTGCCTAAAAAAACTTTTTTGGAAAATTCGCATAATTTTTGGGAAAAAGCACTGATAGATAATTAGGGTGTAGTAGCTAAGTAAAATTAGCCCTCGCCTGTTTACAGTAAGCAGGAAAAAAACGTGGCAATATTTCTGGGTACATCCTTAGATGACACTCTCAAGGGCGGATTAGGCAACGACAGCCTTTTTGGGGCAGACGGCAACGACACCCTTCAGGGTTCTGGTTCTAATAACACCTTAGATGGGGGTGCGGGCAACGATCGACTTTTTCCAGGCGTGGGGGACAACAACGCCCTCTTTGGTGGCGACGGGAATGACTATCTTGATGGCGGTTTTTCTAGTTCCTCAAAAATCACCTTAGATGGCGGTGCTGGCGATGATACGCTCAGTGCCTTTTATGCGAATTCTGGCAACGTCTTGCTGCGAGGCGGAACCGGCAACGATCGCTATCTACTGCCCCAGGGGAGGGCAAGTCAGGTTCAGGATACTGGTGGGAGAGATAGTATGTTCGTTGCAAGCAGCCTCTCTCGCTATGCCAATGTCCCTACTCTGTCGCCGGGACAGGTGGGATTTGCCCGACAAGGTACTAGCCTGCTGATTGACACCAACAGAGACGGGATAGCCAGGGCTGCCGAAGACGTTGTGATTTTAGACTTTTTTGGTGCATCGGCGACTGTCCCGGGTGCAGGCTTCATCGAAATCATAGATGGTGTCTCCAGTACCGCCATACTCACAGCTAATCTCACTGAGGCTACGACACCAGCAGGATTCAATTCAATCATAGGAACTCCGGGCAACGATAACCTCATAGGTACTCCCGGCAATGACAACATCTTAGGCCTCGACGGCAATGACACCATAAGTGGCTTAGATGGCAACGATGCTCTGACTGGCGGTGCAGGAAACGACAACCTCAGTGGGGGTGCGGGTAATAACAGCCTTTTTGGTGGCAGTGGCGATAACACTCTAGATGGGGGTATCGGCAACGACTTTCTGGATGGAGGTTTCGGTAAGAACAGTCTGACTGGTGGCGATGGAGATGACACGCTGCAAGGTTTCGGTTCCTCTTCAACTTTGGATGGCGGTGCGGGCAATGACAACCTCTCCGGTGGCAGCAATAGCACCTTGGATGGCGGTGCGGGCAATGACAACATCTCCGGTGGCAACAATAGCACTTTGAATGGCGGTGCGGGCAACGACAGCCTTGTCGGCAATGCCAGCAACACCCTTCTCTTAGGGGGGGGAGATGGTAACGACTCTCTCCAAGCCGGCGACAATAGCACCTTAGATGGGGGTGCTGGCGATGATACGCTTGCCTCTGGATTTGGCAATGTGTTGCGAGGCGGTGCAGGTAACGATCTCTATCGGATCGGGTCTGACCGGACTCAATTTCAAATTCAGGATACTGGTGGTATTGATCGCTTAGAATTTATTGATTTTGGCAGTCTTGGTACCATCCCTACGCTGTCGCTGTCGTTGTCATCGGGAAATACAGGCTTGGCCCGCCAAGGCACAAGTTTAGCGATCGACATCAACAAAGACGGTGTAGTCAGGGCTACGGATGACATTGTAATTTCCGACTTCTTCGGTGCATCGGCGACTGTCGAAGGTGCTGGCTTCATCGAAACTGTGGGCAATCTCGCTGGTACGGCGATTCTCACAGCTAATTTACCAGACTCACCCACGGCGCCAACACCCACAGCGCCAACACCCACGGCGCCAACACCCACGGCGCCAACACCCACAGCGCCAACACCCACCGCGCCGACACCCACCGCGCCGACACCCACCGCGCCAACACCCACGGCGCCGACACCCGCCGCGCCAACACCGGTTGCACTCCCACCGCTGCCACCCACACCGACACCCACACCGGTTACAACGCCCACACCGGCTACAACACCCACACCCGTTTTCACTCCCGCACCGCCTGTGACGATCGCACTTCCGATCGCACTCACAGTCACAAGCGCGCCCGCACCGACAGGCTCAGCGTCAGGGAATATCGGCAGCAACAGCAATGACGTGATTATTGCGATCGACGCTAACAGTCCCGTCTACGGCAACAAAGGCAACGACACCTTAATCGGCAATAGCGAAAACAACACATTTTTCGGAGGCAAAGGAGACGATGCCTTATTTGGCGACGACGGCAACGATCTCCTATTTGGCAACGACGGCAATGACACCGTGATTGGAGGCAGCGGTAACGATATTGAGTTAGGAGGAAAAGGTGACGACTTCTTGTATGGCGGCGACGGTAACGATGCCATCAGCGGCGATCTAGGCAACAATACCTTAGCCGGCGACGCTGGTAATGACTCCCTGTACGGCGGTAAAGATAACGATGCTTTGCTGGGCGGTACTGGCAACGATTTCCTCTATGCCAAAGAAGGCAACGACATTCTCAGTGGCGTTGACGGCACTGCTGCTAACCCAGGGCGAGGCGAAATCGATACGCTGATTGGCGCTGAAGGCAATGATACTTTCTTGCTGGGAGATGCCACCAAGTTCTATTACAACGATGGCAACGATACCGGCACTGGCGCAGGCGACTACGCTTTGATTGTCGGTTTTAACCCGACTGAAGATATCCTCCAACTTCAAGGTGCTCCTAGCACTTACCAGTTAGGTGCTTCACCCGAAGGATTGCCTGCTGGAACCGCTATCTTTAAGAAGACTTCGGGCTCGGATGAATTGATTGCGATCGTCCAATCAGTTTCTTTCCTGGCTATTGACAGCACCTCTTTGCGCTTCGTCTAACGGCAAAGTTCGATCGCCCTCGATCGATCGGCGGTTGAAAACCCACCCCCTCGATCGATCGGCGGTTGAAACCGCTTCTTGTCAAACGAAGTCCGCGCAACGCGAGACTAAGAGAAGAGATTGACGGGGTATTTAAGCCAGATTAAGTCCTGCCTTTGGTGCAGGACTTTTTTGTCGGGTGGAGGGGCGATCGCGCCCACGCAAAATTGACAGAGGACTTACGCATGGGGCTCAGAAACCGGGTTTTTTACGAAAATACTTTGTTGAAACCGCTAGATTGGGTAAAAAACCCGGTTTCTTTGGTCGGAGTGCCTAAGTCCTGTTAAGCTGTTCGGCATTTAAAGGACTTGCGTAAGGTGCGTCAGCATCTAAGGTTTTCCGTTTCAGCGTAAGGGTTCTAGCTGACGCACCCTACTAGCCTCGTTACTGGTTTAAATGCTCCACAGCTTACACTCAAAATCGCCTGATCCAAATCAGAAAATAGGTGTATAATGTTTTATAGTCGTTTTTGAGCGTAATTGCTACAAAGTGAAAACAGGTAAAAAACACTAAGCGCGGGCGTAATTCAGCGGTAGAATGTCAGCTTCCCATGCTGAACGTCGTGGGTTCGAGTCCCACTGTCCGCTTGCGTCTATAAGAACCTCAAACCAACGATAAATCAACGGTTTGAGGTTTTTTATTGCTGATTTTTGAGGCTATCAAGGGGTCTATTTGACTAGAAATTGACTACGATTTGACTACGATTTGACTACGATTTGACCAAACTGAGTATCAACTGACTACGGTTTGACTACGGTTTTTTTTGACCGTAGTCAGCCCTTCCCCGCAGAAGGCCTCGCTTCCAGTAGTAAGTCAGGGTTCCCCCACAAGCAGTTCTAGAATCCCCTCGATGTCTGCGAGCGATGCGGTAGGTTTCTTAGGTTTCATGCCCTCGGCTTTCTTTTTTTCGTACTTGGCCATCAACTGGTTGAGCAGGTCGGCTGGCTCTGGAAATTTTGCGACGGTCGGAGCTGAGTTTTTATTTGCTTCCCGATCGCGCTGCACTTCCTTGAGCTCTTGCTCCAACATCTGCACCTTCAGTCCTAAATCGCCGTTGCTCCCGTGTAACTCATCCAGTTCCTTATCCCATTCTGCAAGCTGCTTGTTGGCCGCTTTCAATTCCTGCCTGAGTGATTCATCGTTGCCGTCACTCAGGCACTCAATTTTCCCAGCCGTTCCTCAATGGCGGCCATCCGTTCCATCACCGGGTCAAGGCGATCGGCTACAGCCTTGTCTACAGTGTCTACAATTTCTGTAGACGCGACGCTATCATTACTTCGTGTAGACAAATCTGTAGACGGTGTAGACACTATATGTGTAGACAAAGTAGACAGCGCTGTAGACGTACCTGAGACTTCTTTGAGAATACGTTGTGCTGCTTGACTAACCGACTCACCTTCTAGCTTCTGAGCTTCTATCCAGTTCAGGAAGTGACCAGAAGCCCTAAACGATACGACTTGACTTTGACTCATTGTAGACACCTGTATACAGTATTTGTCTACACTAACTGACAACTGTCTACACTGTCAACAGTTTGTCTACAAAGCTAGTAGACATAAAGCCTACTAGCAGCGGTTTTTGGCTCAAACCAGACTTAAAGCTTCATCAGGTCAGAAGGTTCAAACTCTGCTTGCTCCATATTTTTGACACGCTTATCGAACCTGACCAAGTAGGTAGTGTTACCACGACTGTCGTAGAGATTGTCCACAACCTCACCTAGTGC
Source organism: Microcoleus sp. B13-B6 (assembly GCF_036705405.1). Taxonomy (NCBI): domain Bacteria; kingdom Bacillati; phylum Cyanobacteriota; class Cyanophyceae; order Oscillatoriales; family Microcoleaceae; genus Microcoleus; species Microcoleus sp. B13-B6. The sequence goes on along the minus strand of NZ_JAUBUJ010000138.1, from coordinate 4,080 downwards.
CCCTTGATAAAGACCGCCAACATCCTTGACCACAACCCGATCGCCTATCTCAAAGGTTCTAGGCTTCTTGGCAGAGGTTGCCGTAGATTTAGCGGTTTCTGTAGTACAGCTCATCATTAAGGACTGAGAGGTTTTAGGAGAAGGCGTAAAAGTGTCCCCAATGTCCCCATTAGAGCTCAATCCTATATTTGGCATGGTTTTGGAATTGGGGACAGGGGTGTCCCCAATGTGTCCCCAATTGTCCCCATTAGATTGACTTGATGGGGACACTGTGTCACTTAATGGGGGTATTGGGGACATAGTGGGGACAGGGGTGTCCCCATCTGTAATGCTTGTGGTGTCTAGCTTGTAGCCCATTGGGGACATTGGGGACACATAAGTAAGAGAGAATAAAATACTTCGCCCTTTACTTGTAACCTCTCCATAATTCATGGCTACTAATTCCGCGAACCATTCTTGAATTTCTTGATTTGACTTTCGGTGCTTTCCGTTGAATGTCTTGCTTACTTCGCGAACTGATACCTCGCCCCCCTTGCGTTCTGCCAGCGAGATGATTTTTGCGAGATTGCTTTCAAGAGCATCGGGACTGGAAACCTCAATATTTATGCTCAAAGCTTGCTGTGTTGTGTACTCAACCCACTTGATAGCAGCGGCAACTTGGCTAGCAGGAATCTTGGATGAAACCTCAACTCCCATGTGTGCAGCGTGGATGCAGTGCAGGATGGTTGCGACGCGGCCAACTTTCTCAGCAGCCTTACCTAACATTGCCCGCATCCCTTGCTTGGGATGATTTAGCCGAAGGCGCTGGCAGTGGTTGTAGTAGTCCACAAACAACTTTCGGGCTTCTTCATCTAGCTCGAACTGCATCATCGGGATAGTGTCCACATTTTCGTAGAGCGCTTGCAGCATCGGGTTGATGTCAATCTTTGACACACCTAAAGTTATCTGGGTTAAGGCTGGTGGCTGTTGCACAAAGTCAAATCGGGCAAAGGTTCCGTTATCGTCACTGCCATCCCCCAGAAAGGGTTCTAAGACCTTGGGTTGAATGTTTCCATAAATAGAAAGGGAGACAGCACCGACGTTAACGGTAGTGCCGGCTGCACGTGCCACTACAGCACCGTTACCGCTCCAACATTCCAGCAAGTCCTCTTTGTCACTTCCCTTACCACTGCGGTACTGGTTGGCTGATTTAAAAAATCCTGCAAGCTCATCGCACAGCCACAGTATCCCTTGACTGGGATTCCGACCTACCATCCCTGCTATTCCCTCCCATGTACCTTTAGTGATGTAGGGAATTGTCTCTACAGGGGCATCAGGCGCGGGGCCCTTGTTCTCATCCTTGCTGTTTTTCCATTGTTCAAGCTCCTCTTTGTAGGCTTTTTCTTGGGCATTGAACTTCTCCTGATTCTTTTGCCTCATTGCTGCTAGCGGGTCTGTAATCATGGCGTTCAATACCGGAGTCTTCATCTGGCTTGACTCTGCGATAAGAGCTCCGAAGTAGCCAAAAGTCCGACACCGATACCTGTTCCATTCCTCCACAAGCATTGTGCTGCTGCCATTTTTCAAGAATCTTGAGACACCGGAAATCAGTGCTAGCGCGTAACACTCAGGCTTGAGGTTCATGCGTCGCGCTACTTCTTCGATCGGAGCGGCCAGAGATTCAGGGAAGATTTCGGAGAGTTTGACGCTGGCAGACTTGGAGGCAAGCAGTTGTTCAATTCCGATTCTCGTGTCTTCTTTGTTGGCTTCTTGCTCTAGTTCTTGCTCGCGGTCGCGGTAAATTTTCCAGACATCGGCAGAGTTGAGACGGTACTTTTGGGCGAGCTCGGAGATTTTAAGCTGTAGCTGAGATTTCTTGAGGTCGGACTCTAGCAGTTCTTCAACCTCTCCCCCTAGCCCAGAGATGTGGGGAACTTGAAATGGTTCAGGACGGGCAACTTTTGCTGTTGCCTGCGAGGGAGTTGCGAAAACTTTCTTCTCTCCGATTGCCGCTTTGATATCGCTGGCTGAAAGTTTTTCGTGTTCCACCCAGTCAACGAGGTCAAGACCATTTTTTTCCGGTAGATTATTCCAGGCTTGAGAGTTGGGGAAAGGATAAAGCCAGAGGGCGTTAGGGAAATATTCCTCTACCTCGTCGGCGTGGCGAACTCCTTTTATATCTCGGTCAGGGCTTATGACTAAAACTTTTGCTCCTTCCAAGTCACGAGCATCGCTTTCGGTAAAGTTGTCAGAACCCCCGATGTTGGTAGTCGCAGCCATCCCTAGCTTCAAAAGAAGATCGGCGCAAGTTTCACCCTCAACCTTGAAAATCTCCTCACCCCTTGCCTTTGCCTCTTGGATTTCGGCGTAACGGTAAATAGGAATATCGGCGCGGTTAACCCTATTTGGATCGCCTTCTGAGCCTAGTCCTTTGACCCATTCTTTGGCGTCTTTATCCCAGCGCTCCTGCCACATAGTCTTTTTGCCTTTGCCGTCATCAATCCGACCTACCCGCACCAATGGGGAGCCGTCGCGGGCCGGATATTCCCAGTAACGAGTTTGTTTGGGGCGGATGCTCTTAGTGGTTGGCTCCTTGAAAACATAGACACCGCAGCGGCCATCAGAGCTTGTACCGTCAAAGTGCCACAGGTCAGGCTGTTGAGTTTTGGTGTGGTCAAAGTTTTGATGGCAGAGAACCATCTTCCCGTCGTGACTGATACGGCAGTCGCGGTCTTTGGTACGTCCACAGACCGGGCAAGGATTAGACTTGCTACTGCTGATAAGATTTCCGCGAACACTTGAAACTTGACCGCCGATCGGAGTAGAATTGTTGTACACGAAATTTAGCTCGCCCACAGCGAGTTGAATGTGGATAGATGCAAAAGCCGTTCTTTCGAGTCGCCAAAACAAGAGAGGGACGGTTTTTTGCTGTGTGTATTTGTTGATTTTTTGAGCAATTAACAAGGTTGGCGACGCGCTCGTGTCGCCTAACCCCGATTGCACATTAGAGGATTAGGGAAATACTGGCCCCAGGTTACTGTTGCTATCCGACGGCATCTCTCTCACCTGTAGGCATAAGCGCTTCCCTTAATCCCTTTTTCTCAGCCGCAGAGCCAGGTTGACTTCACTTCGGATAAGCGCGCATTCTCATTATAGGAGTCTTGCGCCTTGACATAAACCGAAAACGTAAAAAAAACGTACCGAAAACGTACCAAAACTCACTCGTCGGGTTTAAAGGTAAAAGCACTAGACGAGTGAGTCAGAACAAGGCTTTCGGCGCCGCCAAGTCAGAGGGACTCTTGTCCGAAATTTCGGACGGATTTTTCTGCACCCTGACCACCCAAAACAGCATCCCACGGTCGAGGTTGTGGTTCCCCCGGTGTTGGTGTTTCCGGGACTGCTACCCCAAGATGAGGTAATTGCAAGTCGTTGAGGTAGTAAGCGTACTGATTGCCATCCCCTCGTTGCGGGTAGAACTTGCCGTTAGTTTTCCAGAAGAAATCTTTACCTCGCAAAACCGCCAATACTAACTCTATTTCTGACTTAGTACCAGTCAATCTTAGGGCTGCTGTTGTTGGGATGTTTGGCTGTTTAGTCATTACTTTCCCCCTTCACAAACGGCATCAAGAATTCATACTCAGCCTTCGCGTCCCGGTAAGCTTGGCTACTGCCTGCCGACACTCCCCAAACTTCTTTAAGGATTTTATTCTTGCCAGTGATGCCCTTGGCGTGGCATCGCAGAATTAGTTCGATTTGTTCGCGCTGCTTGGTGGATAAATTCACTACTGCGAGTTCGCCAGAATCCCCGGAAGTCTGATTCAGTAGCAGTTCCAGTGATTCTCTTATCGAATTGAGTTCTGTCTCTTGTTCGTCTGTTCGTTCGTTTGTTGCCAGAATTTGTTCTGCTTCCTGTTGTCTTTGTTTCTGAGAAATGTATACGCTTGTCGAGATTTCATCCACCACATCAGCAGTGATTGCCCGCTCTTTAATTGCCTCAATCTCCCCTTGCTCAGACAGCTTGCGAGCGATATTGCCAGCGGTAACAGCACAAGCAATCGCAGCACACAAGCTGACACCTTGCAGTGCTTTATGAGTGTCTAG
>NZ_JAUBUJ010000137.1:0-16757 GCF_036705405.1 Microcoleus sp. B13-B6 | reverse complement strand
TCGTAAGACTACTTCGGTAGCATTGGTCGATGAAGTGTTAAGAATCCTCTCGCCTTTAGGCAGGGGAGTATGTCAAGCACCTGAGATGTTGCACCATTTTCAATTAGGTTTTTTACGGGCGGGCTCTCCTGCCCAACCCCTACTCCCCACAAGAAAACTCACTCTTTGTGGAACAGGCATCTTGCGCGGGCTCTCCTGCCCAACCCCTACTCCCCACAAGAAAACTCACTCTTTGTGGAACAGGCATCTTGCCTGTTCTTGAGAATGGTGCAAGATGCACCCTAAAAATCGATCGTCCTGTGACAGTTGGCTTTAGTCTTATCTGAGAGAGGGGGTTTGTAACTATTCCCCCTCTATCCGATTCTCCCCCTCTCCGATTCTCCCCACTCTGCCAGCACTTCTGAGAATTTGACAAGCCAAAATCGCCGCGCCAAATCCATTATCAATATTCACCACACCCACACCAGCCGCACAAGAATTGAGCATAGTTAAAAGAGGAGCAATCCCGCCAAAACTCGCGCCGTAACCCACACTCGTCGGCACAGCAATCACCGGACAATCTGCCAAACCCGCAACCACACTCGCCAAAGCACCTTCCATACCCGCAACCGCAATCAACACATCAGCGTCAGCAATCACGTGCCGGTTGCTCAGCAAGCGGTGAATACCGGCAACTCCGACATCCCACAAACGTCGCACCTGAAAACCGCAAAGTTCCGCAGTAATTGCCGCCTCTTCCGCTACAGGCAAATCCGCCGTTCCCGCACTGATAATAGTCACAGTACCCGGATGCTGCGGATTTGGGGAATTAGGAGAAATTGCACAAATTCGAGCCTTTTGGTAGTAGCACAAATCGGGTATTTTTTGTTGCAATTGCTCGAAAACTTCCGGTTCGATTCGTGTCGCCATCACCGCCGAATTTCGCCCGCGCATCGCCTCGATAATCTCAACAATTTGGTCGGGCGTTTTCCCTGGGCCCCAAATTACTTCAGGAAAACCCGTTCTTAAAGTGCGGTGGTGGTCAATTTTGGCAAAATCGCCGACTTGTTCAAAGTCAAAATGCTTTAATTTATCCAAAGCGGCGATCGGACTAACATCGCCGGCCGCGACAGATTCGAGTAACTTCTGTAAAATTTTAGGTTCCATAAACTAATAACTAATGACTGCTAACTAATGACTAATGACTAATGACTGCTGACTAATGACTAATAACTAATGACTGCTGACTGCTGACTATTCTGTTATTTTCAGTTCGTACAAATTCCAGAAAGCACCGCCGAGGGCACTGTAGCGAATTCCCGAAACGCGATCGCGCACCGCCTCAAAAGTCAGCGGATTCACCATATAGATAAACGGCACTTGTTCCGCTATAATCCGCTGCGTCTCCCCATAAATTTCCTTGCGCTTAGCCTCATCAAGCTCTTGGGAAGCTTTCACGTAAAGGTCATCGATTTTCTGCTCCCAGTCGTCAACTTTCCAACCCTTAATCGGCGGTTCTCCGGCTTGCGGGCCCTGGTTGAAACTGTGCAGTGTGCCGTTAACAGACCAAATATTGTAGCCGCTGTGCGGTTCAGTACCTCCCGTAAAACCGCCGAGGTAAGTATCCCAATTCCGCGTCAGACGCAGCTTTTCCACATAAGTGTTAAAACTCAGGAACTGCGTATCAATTTGCATCCCCAGTTTGCCCAAGTCTTGCTTAATTTGCGTTGCCATTTGTTCCCGGACTTTTTTACCTGCTGCCATCAACAAAGTAAACCGCACCTTGTTGCCTTCAGCATCCAACAATTCCTCGTTACTATTATACTTGAAACCAGCACTTAACAGTAACTCTTTGGCTTTTTGCCGATCGTAACTGTAAGTTTTCAATCCCTGTTCTGGGGACAGGTAGAACGGGCTTTGCGCCGGAATTGGGGAATGTAGGGGCGCGCCCAGTCCGCGATAGATATTGTTAGTCATGGCGGATCGGTTGATGCCGTAGGCGATCGCCTGCCGAAATTCCTTAGTCGCGAACCACCGAGACTTAATTGGGTCTACAAACGGCTGATCTTGAGCATTGCGCCCCTTATTCAGATTGAAACACATAAACACGCTGCCAGTATCCGGCCCGCCGTTAAAGACCGTATATTTGCCCCGTTTTTCCTCCCGTTTCAACAGGGGAAACACTTCCGGTTCCACGTTCAGAGTATCCAAATCGCCCGATCGAAAATTCAGCAGTTGATTGTCAGTATTTTCGATAATTTGCCAAACAATTTGCTGGATGTAAGGCTGGACATTTCCCTCAGCATCTTTGCGCCAAAAATACGGATTTCGTTCCAAAACAACGCGCTGATTAGGAGTATAACTCAGCATTCGGTACTGACCGTTGCCGACAATTTTTTTAGGATCAGTATCCGTGCCCCAAGTAGTCAGGTATTTAGGGTTGCCGTCTGCATCTGTATTTTCGACAGCTTCCTGTAAAATATGAGCTGGTAAAATTGGGATTCCCCCAGCATATCTAATAAATGGAGCAAAGGGTTCTGCCACGGAAAATTCAACGCGGCGGCTGTCAATTTTTTTAACTTTTGGGAATTCGCGACTCATCCCAACTCTCAGAGTATCTTTCAAACCGCTAGGAATTTTGTCATTGAAATAAATCTTTTCATAGCTAAAGATAATGTCATCAGTAGTCAGGGGTGCGCCGTCCGACCATTTCAATCCCTCTCGCAGGGTGAAGACAATCTTTTTGCCATCTTTAGAAACTTCCCAGGACTCGGCTAAACCGGGTTCTAGCTTCGATGTCAAGCCGTTTTCGTTAATCAATCCCTCGTACATATAGCCAAAAACGCTGTATGCAGATTGATTTAGCGGGTAGTTAAATGTGCCCGGGCCGCTGGGGGTCGGAACGATGAGTCTGTTTACTAAGTTCGATCGGGCTGGAGTGCACGCAGACAGAGTTAGGGTGGCAATTGCCGCCAGTAAAATCGCCAGCCAGCGCAGTCTTGAATGTAGCATCATAGAAATTTTCATAATTTTTTAGTTTACCACCTGCGTGCAACTATGACTGAGATTGTAACCAACCAAGAAAGTCTTCAGTGCGCGAAAAATACTTTTCCACTCCAGCCTGTTGCAAAGCATCTTGAACTTCGGGAAGTTGGCGAAATTCTTTGATGTTGCCACTTAGAAATGCTTTGGTTTCTGTGGGGTGCAAGCGGGCATGAGTCAGGATACAGTGTAAAATTAAATTGTCGGTTGGATCTTTTTCTATCAAAGTTTCGTTTAAGCTTGCTTCGATCATCTCTGTATTTAATACAATCATTTCTGCATTTCGCGACATCAGACTTATCGCTTCTCGCAAGCGCGATTTAATTTCACCTACTCGATAGCGAGAGAAAATGAATGACTCTTCTAAGTGAAAAGATAGAGATGCGGCGTGTTCGGATGTCACATCTCGCTTTGTTTCGCTAATTTGGCGGCTTAGCTGTTGCCCAAAAGAGTTTTGTCGCTTCAACTCATCCTCTAAAGCTGACAAAGCCTCCATGTAACAAATGCTGGGTATGACCAACTGAACTGATGAGGACAAATCCCGCAGCAACATAATTGCTTCAGCCTCACGCCCTGTAGCAATACTCATCAAAAAGTTGGTCTCGATATATACGATTGCCACCTAATTCCACTCCTGATTTTGTTGTTCCACCTGCAAGTAACGGCAGCAAACCGATGGCTGCTATTTGTTCCGATGCTGGCGGAATTTCTGATTTCCAATGATAATCTAAGTCATGCAGCCACGATTGGATGAGCGTCTCAATGGTATCTTCAAATATCCATTTACTGCCAAATGTAGGGAGATAATAGCGACATATTTCACCAGTATTGAGAGTGCAAACAGGCTCCAATAAATTTTTTCCGTCCCATTTAAAAATCAAAATTTGTTCCGCGTCAACAAACATAGCATAGGGAACCATCGCGTTTTTTTCAGATAGCTTAGCTAACACCGCTTTCAGCCAATCGATCGCGCGAGCGATAATTTTCTGTTTCGCGGCTGTTTCTTGAGCTTGAATAATTTTAACCTCGATTAGCACGACTATGTTATCGTCCTTATCCAACGCGATCACATCCGCGTCTACGGGTAATTGTAACTCCCAAGTGTCAGTGTCCATGATTTCAGGCTTCCTAGCGATGTTGGATTTGAGATTAACTTTACAGTCAATTAGAGATTCTAGAGTTCTATTTTTTGCCCAACAAAACTACAGCATAGGCTGCAATTCCTTCTTCTCTCCCCACCGGGCCTAACTTTTCGTTGGTGGTGGCTTTGATGCCAATTTGGTCTGGTTTTAATTGTAGGACAGCAGAAAGCCGATCGCGCATTTGCTCAATATGCGGTTTCAGCTTTGGACGTTCCGCCACCACCACCGAATCAATATTGCCGATTTCCCAGCCTTTATCTAATATTAACTGATTGACTTGTGCCAGCAATACGAGACTATCCGCACCCTTCCATTTCGGGTCAGTTGGCGGGAAATAAAGACCGATATCTCCTAAGCTCAGAGCTCCGAGCATAGCATCCATGATAGCGTGAGTAAGTACGTCGGCGTCGCTGTGGCCGAGTAATCCTAATTCGTGAGGAATATTGACACCGCCTAGGATGAGAGGACGATCGGGAACTAAGCAGTGAATGTCGTAGCCATTGCCGATGCGGATGTTCATGTAAAAGGAAGGTTTGGTAAGTATAGTAGAAGACAATTATTTCATATTTTCAGGGAGATAAGTGAATTTATTTTTTAAGGCCGAGCCGAGTGTTAAATATTTTTTTTTCTGCTTTCCTCAGCAGCTATGGCAATCCTAAAGCTGTTGGAGGGGGGAGAGAAGGGTTAATGCTGGAAACGCTAGAAAATTATGGGGACTTCTCGATCGCTCTCCTGAAATCAAAGACTTACAAACGCGAATCCAAAATTTATTAGGCTCTTAAATAAGCTGTTGTTCATTTAAATTGCATATTTCGAGTCCCGATCAACAATCGTCAAATCCTCTCCCCCTCTCCTCTTCTCCCCCTCTCCCTCTCTAATACCATAGGCAATCTAGATGCAACACAGCTTATAGCAATCCTAAATGATTCAGATAAATTTGTAGGGGTAGTGCTACCCCTACTCCCCGTGCCTACCCCTTATCTATCGGGCAACCACGGGGGGATTGCCCCTACAATAATTATGCAAATGATTTAGGATTGCTATATACGGGATTTACGCATCAAGACCAAAGAAACCGGGTTTTTTACCGAATCTGTGGACTACCACGAAGTATTACCGCAAAAAACCCGGTTTCTGACCACGAATTTCAAAGGTGGTACCCGCCACGTGATTTATCCGTGGAATCAATGCCAAATCGAAAATCAAAAATCCTCAAGCCCCCGCATTTATCTCGCGCAAGTCAATCGAAAATCAAAAATCAAAAATCGATTGACCACTCGTGCGATCGCCCTTTCTCCTATTCTTCCCTCTCCTGCAACCACCGATCGTACAAATCCGATCGCCTTTGGCGCGTTCTTTCAATTTGCTGTTCCCTGCGCCAGCGAGCAATTTCTGCGTGATTACCCGACAGCAACACATCGGGCACCTTCAATCCCCGAAAATCCGCCGGTCGAGTGTACTGCGGATAATCCAAAAGTCCGTCCTCAAAACTCTCAAACTTTAGGGAATCTTCCTTCGCCACAGTTCCCCGCAGCAATCGCAAAACCCCATTAATCAAAGCCAAAGCCGGAATTTCGCCCCCCGTGAGCACAAAATCCCCCAAAGACACCTCGCGAGTTACCAAATGCAGGACTCGATCGTCCACACCCTCATAATGACCGCAAATCAACACCAACTGATCGCGCTCTGCAGCCAACTCCCGAAACATCGCCTGCTGCATCGGTTCCCCCTGGGGAGTCAGCAAAATCACCTCCCGCCTCGGCAAAACCTGCAGCGACTCCACCGCAGCAAAAATCGGTTCCGGCTTCATCAGCATCCCCACTCCGCCCCCGTAAGGCTCATCATCGACTCGCTGGTGTTTGTCTGTGGTAAAATCGCGGGGATTGACAAAATTCACCTCAGCAATCTTTTTAGCTAAGGCTTTGCCCATCAGTCCCGACTCTAGGGGAGCCCGGAAAAATTCTGGAAATAGGGTAACAACGTCAAATCGCACAATTATTGGAATTTCATTGAGACATCACCTCTAGTTTGACCTTTAGAGGGAGTTCAGTTTTCAGTAATTGCTTTATTCTTTATAATTTCTTATAATTTCTGAAAATTTTGGCAAGTTAAATTCTCTTCCTGTGTCGGCGGGCCGGTGTTGTACAAAAATAATCTGTTTTTCATGACAGCGACTGCAAGTAAACTCGCCCCCAAACAACTGCGGGATAGCGCGATCGGCGATCGCACCTCACTCGCACCAACAAATATTTATTCTTAAAAAGCCCTATTCTACGCACAGCCACGGCAAAATTGAATTTCACATCCAACAGAGGAAGACACACCATGCAGCAGTTGACATCTCAAGCCCTTGAACACAATATTCCCCAGCGCACAAAAACCTCGATTATGGTCATCGGGGGAGCCGAAGACAAAGTTCACGGGCGAGAGATTCTGAACACCTTTTTTTGCCGTGCTGGGGGTGCAAACGCTCGGCTGGCGATCGTTCCCTGCGCTTCGCGAGATCCCGAAGGAATTAGCAACCGCTACCGCACAATATTTGACGAAATGGGCGTTAGCGCAGTCAAAGTAGTGGACATCCGCGAACGCGAACAAGCCGAAAACCCCGTCTGGAAAGATTACTTAGAAGACTGTACGGGCGTATTCATCACAGGCGGCGACCAACTGCGGCTTTGTGGACTGCTGGCGGACACCCCGCTGATGGAGAAAATTCGCAAAGAAACTCTCGAAGGCAAGATTACCCTCGCTGGCACCAGCGCGGGTGCTGCGGTGATGGGATATCACATGATTGCCGGCGGTGGGAGTGGGGCGTCACCGAACCGCTCTTTAGTAGACATGGCAAACGGACTTAACATTATTCCTGAGATCATCGTAGACCAGCATTTTCACAACCGCAACCGCATGGCTCGCTTGCTGTCGGCTGTGGCTTGCCATCCCGATCGCCTCGCTATTGGTATTGACGAAGACACCTGTGCCTTGTTTGAGGGAGACGATACTATGAAAATTCTCGGTAAAGGCACTGTGACTATTGTTGATTCTAGGGAAAATTTTTATACCAATGAGTCTATGGTAGGAGCGACAGAACCCTTAAGTCTGTTCAATATGCGCTTGCACGTCCTGTGTCACGGAGATTGCTACAATATGCCCCTAGGCAAACCAATGCCATCGGGAGCGTGTTCCGAGTCTGGCTGGCCCCCCGAATGCCGCACAGCCAACTAACGTAGAACATCTCTTGTCATTGATTCGGCAGAAATTAGGCGGCATTCCGGCCGAATCATGGATACCACAATAGAATAGATTCCGAAGCAGCCACGGTCTGACCCCAGCAGGCCGAACCACAGAAAATTCTAGCTTCGGGCTTTGAGTTTTTGCTAGCCATGTACCTGTACTTGTTTTTAGCCGATCGCAGGAGCAGAAATTTTCAATTGGGTAGCCCATAACTGGAAATTCACTCCCAAACTGTTCGCAGCGAACAGTTTATCGAGCAATCTAGATCGAAATTGAATAAATGCTCCAATTATCTATAAGATTTCGCGCCCCATACCCCTCAAACTGCCATGAAAATACTTAAAATCCAGACCTTACGCGGCCCCAACTACTGGAGCATCCGACGCCAGAAACTCGTCCTGATGCGTCTGGATTTAGAGGAGTGGGCAGATAAAACCACAGCGGAAATTCCTGGATTCTACGAAGGGTTGATCGCCGCACTTCCGAGTTTGAACGACCATCACTGTTCCCCAGGCCATCAGGGAGGATTCCTGCAACGGGTCAGAGAAGGCACAATGATGGGACACGTAATCGAACACGTCGCCCTAGAACTTCAGGAAATGGCAGGAATGCCGGTCGGGTTCGGTCGCACCCGCGAGACTGCGACCCCAGGCATTTACCAAGTAGTAATCGAGTATCAAAACGAACAAGCAGGTCGCTATGCAGCCCGGGCGGGCGTGCGGATGTGCCAAAGTATTGCCGAGACAGGCACTTATCCAGCAGCAGAATTAGTCCAAGATTTGAGAGACCTGAGAGAGTTTGGTGCGTCGGCGGCTTTGGGGCCGAGCACGGAAACACTGATCAAGGAAGCAGAAGCGCGCGGCATTCCTTGGATACCTTTGAACGCCCGGTTTATGATTCAACTCGGCTACGGGGTTCACCAAAAGCGGATTCAGGCCACTCTGAGCAACCGGACGGGAGTTTTGGGAGTAGAACTTGCCTGTGACAAGGAAGGTACCAAAAATATCCTCGCCAGCGCCGGTGTACCGGTGCCAAGAGGAACGGTGATTCATTATTTGGACGAACTGCGCGGGGCGATCGAAGATGTCGGCGGTTATCCGATCGTCCTCAAACCCCTAGACGGCAACCACGGCCGCGGCATTACGATCGACATCAATTCCTGGGAAGCAGCAGAAGAAGCCTACGACTTAGCCAGCGCCGCATCAAAAACAAAAAGCGTGATAGTCGAGCGCTATTACGTCGGCCGTGACCACAGAGTATTGGTAGTCAACGGGCAAGTCATAGCAGTCGCAGAACGAGTCCCTGCTAACGTCGTGGGCAACGGCAAGTCTACAGTAGAACAGCTTATTGAAGAAGTAAACCGCGACCCGCAGCGAGGAGACGGACACGACAACGTACTCACCCGGATCACGATCGACAAATTGTCGCTGGATTTGCTGGAAAAACAAGGATACGCGATGGACTCGGTAGTGCCCGCCGGCGAAAGAGTATTTTTGCGGGCGACAGCAAACTTGAGTACCGGTGGAATTGCAGTCGATCGCACCGACGAAATCCACCCAGAAAACGTCTGGCTGTTTTCCAGAGTCGCCAAAATTATCGGTTTGGACATCGCCGGCATTGACGTAGTAACTCCCGACATTTCCCAACCCCTGCGCGATGTCAACGGCGTCATCGTCGAAGTCAACGCAGCACCGGGTTTCAGAATGCACGTCGCCCCCAGTCAAGGTTTACCCCGCAACGTCGCCGGCGCCGTCTTCGATATGCTTTTCCCCTCGCCTCAACCCAGCCGGGTGCCGATTTTAGCGGTAACGGGAACCAACGGCAAAACGACAACCACTCGCCTGCTAGCCCACATTGTCAAGCAGACCGGTCAGATTACCGGCTACACGACTACCGACGGCACTTACATCGGCGATTATTTGGTAGAAACCGGAGACAATACCGGGCCGCAGAGTGCTCAATTGATTTTGTCTGACCCGACGGTGGAAGTGGCAGTGTTGGAAACGGCTAGAGGCGGAATTTTGCGATCGGGCCTCGGCTTCGATCAGTGCGATGTCGGCGTCGTCTTGAACGTCGCGGCAGATCACTTGGGAATTGGCGACATCGACACCGTGGAACAACTTGCCAAACTCAAGAGTGTCCTCGTCGAGTCGGTAATGCCCAAAGGCTATGCAGTTTTGAATGCAGACGACCCGCTGGTATCACAAATGGCGCAGCGTGTCAAGGCTCAAATTGCATATTTTTCGATGAACCCGGACAACGAACTGGTTGCCAAACATACCGCTGCGGGCGGGCTGGCAGCGATTTACGAAAATGGGTATTTGTCGATATTGAAAGGTGATTGGACGCTGAGAATTGAGCAGGCTGTGAACGTGCCGCTGACGATGGGCGGACGCGCGCCGTTTATGATTGCTAATGCTTTAGCAGCTTGTTTGGCTGCTTTTGCCCAAGGATTGAAAATAGAAGATATTCGCGCTGCTTTGTCCAGCTTCCAAGCATCCGTCGGTCAAACTCCCGGAAGGATGAACTTGTTTAATTTGGGCAGCTATCACGCTTTACTCGACTACGCGCACAACCCCCACAGCTACAAAGCTTTGGGCAGTTTCGTGCTGAATTGGCCGGGACTGCGGATCGGGGTTGTCGGCGCGCCCGGAGACCGACGAGATGAAGATTTTGTCACGCTGGGCAAACTTTCGGCCGAGATGTTCGATCGTATTCTTGTCAAAGAAGATATTGACAGGCGCGGCCGAGAACCCGGTGCCGTGGCAAAGTTAATTTGCCAGGGAATTGCCGAGGCGATTTCTGCAGGAACCGCAAAGAAATCTCAAGTTGAATACGAGTTGATTCTCGACGAAACAACGGCCGTTAACAAGGCTTTAGATGAGGCGCCAGCCGGCAGTTTGGTAGTGATTTTACCTGAAAGTGTCAACAAAGCTCTGAGTTTAATTGAAGCCCGGAAACCGATTAAGGAATCTGTGGAAGTTCAAAATGGTTTAGATCGATCGAAGTCACAGGAAAGTTTAAAACCGACTGTGGTGAATTAAGGCTAAACTCTGAACTTTGATTTCATTACATTATTAATAGGTTGGGTTAACGAAAGGAAACCCAACCTTTTTGCTTTAGACAACCGCCGTATTATCTTTCAATATTTTCTCTGTAACCTCAATCAGTTCGCACACAGAATTTTGCGTAAGTTGTGTAGTTTTAAACCCATGAGCAATAGCGTTCCGCAAAGAAAGCGCATTCATTAATAACTGATATTCGGATTTAGAAATCACGCCCTCAACCGTCAGTTGTTTCACTAAATACAGCGGTTCTAATCTTTGCAAACTTAGCTCTTCTTTATGGGCAACAATCCTCAAAGTTGCCTCAACTAAAGACCAAGAATATAGCATTGCTGACTCTAGATGTTGTGTTACAAGTTGCTTGGCGACTTGCAAACCCAACTCTATTTCATGCTCTTGAAAAGAATCCTCAGCTTGGGAAATATCGACTGCATCCTCCGAGTTAGTCATCACTAACTCAAACCTCCAGCCGGGATTTTCTGCTACTGCTTGGGCTAAATTACGTAGATATGTAGTAGAGGGTGACTTGAGTGAAGCGCGTGACTTGACTGCAATAACCACCGATTCTTCGCCCCGGCGCACTATCAGATCCGGGCGATAGCTTTTAAGGAAGTCCGGTAAATCTTCAGAGTTTGGATGAAATGAAATTTCATAACCTTTCTCACGATACTCCTCTGCTAGTTTCAGCAGTTGCTCTCTTTCTATGTTTGCAGTTGGGGTTGCGATCATGTCAGTACCTCTTTGTCAGGAGCATCAATTACGACAATGTGCAAGAATTCATTACCACGGGCAAATCCTTCCGCTAGAATCGAGGTCATATTTTCTACTTTAAAGTTAGTTGATAAATTCCTCTTGCGGACTAGAACATCAGTTACTTGATCGTCATCGACATAGGCTAGCCCGATAATTGCATCTTGAATTGGCTTTACTATGTTGTCTACATCGATTTTAACAGAATCGTAGAAATAAGTTATCTGAAGCATCACTAGGCCAGTAGCTGTTTTCTGCTCCGAAGACCAGTATTTTTCAGCCTCTTGCCTCACTGTCACTTTCCAAGCTTTAAGAAGAGCTCGCCTACGAGCTTGTTGTGATACTGGTGGGCCATCTACTATGAACTCAAATCTCGCCAAAGTGTTTCTAAATAGAAGATTGGGGATTATTTTACCTCTTAACTGCCGCCCACTGGGTAATCGGTTCCAAGAGTTTCCAACCAAAATCGCAAGATAAATCGAAAATTCAAACCGATCTAATTATAGAATCAGGAAAAAGCAAGCAACAGGGTTGAAACATGAATGAAGCCGATCGCACGCGTGTCGAAACATTCATTACGCGCTGGGCAGGTTCTAGCGGTAACGAACGGGCAAACTACCAGTTGTTTTTTGCGGAAATGTGCGATGCGCTGGGAGTCGATCGCCCTTTTGATAAAGGCAGAATTCCCAACGATCCCTACTGCTTTGATAAAGATGTCAAAATTTTTCACCCCAGCGGCAAAGTAACTCCGGGGTTTATTGACTTTTACAAAGCCGAGCATTTTTTAATCGAGGCAAAACAGGGCGGAACAACTAGCAAAAAGGGAACGGCCAAGCGGGGGACAAATACCTATTTGCGAGAGATGGAAAAAGCGTTTGTGCAGGCGATCGCCTATACCCGCAGTCTCAGCAGCAAACCGCCGTTTTTGTTAACTTGCGATATTGGCGATCATTTTGAATTATGGATGGGTTTTAGCGGGGATTATGGCGGCTATGGGGCGCGGCGAGAAATCGGGCTAATCGAGTTGCTGAAAGCCGATGTTTTCGATTTGTTTGTCGATATTTTTAGCAATCCGCAGCAGCGCAATCCAGAGAAAATTGCGGCGCGGGTGACACGGGAAGTGGCGGCAGATTTGGCAGAGTTGGCGAAGCGGATGGAGGCGAATGTCGATCCGCAGCAAGTCGCCCAGTTTTTGATGCGCTGTATTTTCACCATGTTTGCCGAGGATGTGGGGTTACTGAAGGAACATTTGTTTACGCAGGCGCTGGAAACGCGCTGGATTCTCAATCCGAAGACGTTTAAGCCGGAGGTAGAGGCGCTGTGGGAGGCGATGAATGAGGGGACGAGTTTTGGCTTTCATGGCAAACTGTTGCGGTTTAATGGGGGATTGTTTGCCGAGTCGCAGGCGTTTGCTTTGACAAAGGCGCAGTTGGAAGTTTTGTTGCAGGCGGCGAAGCGGGATTGGTGCAATGTGGAACCGGCGATTTTTGGGACGTTGTTGGAAAGGGCGCTGGATTCGAGGGAACGGAGTAAGTTGGGGGCTCATTATACGCCGCGATCGTATGTGGAAAGGTTGGTAAAGCCTGTGGTGATGGAACCTTTGGGCGATCGCTGGATTGCGGTACAAGCGGAGGTTAAACAGTTGCTCAACGCGGGGGAATCGGAACCGACTGCAAATCAAAGGAAAAAGGCGAGCTCAGTTTTAGAAGCATTTCTGACGGAGTTACAACAGGTGAAGATTCTCGATCCGGCGTGCGGATCGGGGAATTTCCTTTATGTCACGTTGGATTTGTTGAAGGGGTTGGAATCGGAGGTGTTGCGGCGCTTGGAAGATGTCACCGGATCGGCGCAGTTGCGGTTAGATATTGCTCAAGTTAATCCGAGTCAGTTTTTGGGGATTGAGATCAATCCTAGGGCAGCGGCGATCGCAGATTTGGTGATTTGGATTGGGTATTTGCAGTGGCATTTTCGGCGGTTTGGCGATATTCCGCCGATCGAACCGGTGTTGCGGGAGTACAACAATATTGAATGCCGGGATGCGGTGTTGGCCTATGACGGAATAGAACCGGATGTGGATGCGGCGGGGAAGGTGAGAACTCGTTGGGGTGGACGGATGATGAAAAGTCCGGTGACGGGGGAAAATATTCCCGATCCGACAAACCAAGTAACAATTTATCGGTATTTGAATCCGAGGGCGGCCCAGTGGCAGGAGGCGGATTATATTGTGTCGAATCCGCCGTTTATTGGCAATGCGAGAATGCGGGAAATGTTGGGAGATGGATATGCAGAAAAGTTGAGGAAAGTCTATAAGGATGTACCGGATACTGTGGATTTCGTCATGTACTGGTGGCACAAGGCAGCGGAACTAACTAGAGCGAGCAAAATTAAACGCTTTGGGTTTATTACCACAAACAGTATTCGCCAAGTTCGGCAGCGGAAAGTTCTGGATTTTCATTTTACGCAAAAGATTCCAACCAGATTAATTTTTGCTATTCCCGATCACCCTTGGATTGATGGAGGGGCAGCAGTCAGAATTGCAATTACAGCAGGTGAATTAGATGACCTCAAAAACCCTGTAAGGATTGCCGAATTTGGTACAGTAGTTGCTGAGTGTGAGGGAGAGACACCGGAAGACTCAGCAGAGCAAGTTCAAGTGCAGTTGCAGAATGTAGGGCTAATTTTTAGTAACCTTCTAGCGGGTTCTGATTTAACTCAATCTCAACAACTTCTGGCTAATGATAGGATATCCAGTCGCGGTGTTATGCTATTTAGTTCCGGGTTTATTGTCGAGCAATCTGACTTTGGAGAGATTGAGTCTGAGGTTCTTTTCCCATACATTAATGGACGAGACTGTATGCAAAATTCTCGCAATGTGCGCGTCATTGATTTATTTGGCTTAAAAGCTGATAAAGCTCAAGAACTATATCCAAAAGCATTCCAATGGGTGTTGGATAAAGTTAAACCTGAACGAGATACTAACCGTGATAAGAGCCTCCGAGAAAACTGGTGGATATTTGGTCGTCCCAGAACTGAACTTCGACCAGCACTAAAGGGACTACAGCGTTATATTGCTACAGTAGAGACTGCGAAGCATAGAGTATTCGTCTTTCTTCCCCGTGAAGTAATACCTGATAATATGTTGATTGCGATCGCCCTTGATGATGCTTATTTCTTAGGAGTTCTTTCTAGTCGAGTTCATGTTACTTGGTCGCTGGCAGCAGGCGGAACATTAGAAGATAGACCTCGTTACAACAAAACTCGATGCTTCGACCCTTTCCCCTTCCCAGACCCCACGGACACCCAAAAACAAACCATCCGCGAACTCGGAGAACGCCTCGACAGCCACCGCAAACGAGTCCAAGCCACTCACCCCGAAGTCACCATCACCGCGATGTACAACCTCCTCGAAAAACTCCGCAAAGGCGAACCCCTCGACGACAAAGACAAAGCCTTCAACCAAAAAGCCCTAGTCTCCACCCTCAAACAAATCCACGACGAACTCGATGCCGCCGTATTTGCCGCCTATGGTTGGGAACCCACCCTCACCGACGACCAAATCCTGGAAAACCTCGTCACCCTCAACGCCCAACGCGCCGAGGAAGAACGCAACGGACACATTCGCTGGCTGCGTCCCGACTACCAAGCCCCAGGCGAAACCTACATCCAACCATCCCTTGCAGGCATCACCACCGAAACCGAAACCGCCATTACACCCACGGAACAACAACCTTTCCCCAAAACCCTCAAAGAGCAACTTTGGGCCATCCGCGACTTATTCCGCACCCAAAGCGGCGAATGGACAGCCGCCCAAGTCACCGCCCATTTCAAAGCAGCCAGCCGCAAACAAAAAGTCATTCTCGACTGTCTGGAAAGCCTGGAAGATTTGGGTATTTTGCTCAGTCATAATGAAGGTGGCGTGCAATATTGGTATCTCCCAACCTGATGGAATTGCAAAAACTTGTAGCTTACGCTAGGGGGTTTGAAGGCGATCGCCCTTACCGGAAAACTGGGTTTAAAGCCCCGTCCTTCTAGGACGGCTTTTCCTCTTTAAGTTTATCAATCCAGTCTTCTACAAGTTGGGTCATTGTTTTTTCTTTCTGTTTGGCAATTCTCCGCAACTTCTCTAGCCGACTCACGACAATGCGAATACTTAATCTTTCTCTGACCATTTGGCTACCCAATTGCTACCTATTATGTTATCATAGTTAGCATGAAAACATTGAAGTTCAAGCTATATCAAAGCAACCAAAATAAACACCTCAAGCGAAGTATCAATGCTGCCGGAGTGATTTATAACCATTGCATTGCACTTCACAAACGGTACTACCGGATGTGGGGTAAGCACTTGAATTGCAGCAAACTTCAAAGTCATATCGCCAAACTCAGAAAGCGTAAAGCATTCTGGCAACAGGTTGGATCTCAGGCTGTACAGGATATCTGTCAACGCATTGAGAAAGCCTATCAACTGTTCTTTAAGCATCACAAGAAAGGAGTTAGACCTCCCGGATTCAAGAAAGTTCGCAGATACAAATCGTTCACTCTCAAGCAAGCTGGCTACAAATTATTAGGCGGCAATCGAATTAAGATTGGGAATCGCGTTTATCAGTATTGGAATTCCAGAGAGATAGAAGGGAAGGTTAAGACGTTAACCATTAAACGCACGACATTAGGAGAGCTATTTATGGTTGTGGTCGTTGACAGCGTTGAAGAACCTGAAACCAAAGTCGAGACGAGTAGAATCGCTGGCTTTGATTTCGGCTTGAAAACGTTTCTCACCTGCTCAGATGGAACAAAAATCGAATCACCGCAATTCCTGAAACAGTCCCTTAACGCTATTAAGAAAGCAAATCGTCAGCATTCCCAAAAACGGAAAGGCTCAGCGAACCGAGAAAGAGCAAGACTTAATCTAGTTCGCAAACATGAAGCCGTAGTGAATCGTCGCTCTGATTGGTTCTGGAAATTGGCTCACGAACTAACTGATAAGTTCGACGTGCTGTGCTTTGAGACGTTGAATCTAAAAGGAATGCAACGACTTTGGGGACGTAAAATTTCAGACATTGCATTCGGCGAATTTCTCCAAATTCTCGAATGGGTTGCCAAAAAGAAAGGAAAAGAAGTAGTTTTCATCGACCGTTGGTATCCATCTAGTAAGACTTGCTCGCATTGTGGACAGGTTCTGAAAGAGTTGGATTTGTCAGTTCGTGAATGGCGCTGTCCGTCCTGTCAAAGGGTGAACGACAGAGACGAGAACGCGGCGATAAATATTTGTGTGGTTGGGGCATCAACCGCTAAGTTAGGTGATGTTAGACAGGCTATGCCTGCAATTGCTGTCTGAGCTTAGAATCCCTTCGCCTTTAGGCAGGGGAGTATGTCAAGTTCTTCATGCTTTCCAAAATAAAACTCAGAAGACAGCCAAGAAAAATATCGAAATTGGACAGAAACGCTACCAACAGTTGTTACAAAATCGTTTAAATCAATACTTCGGACAGTTTTTAAGCAGCGAGAGTACCATAGGATAGGACTGACGGAAGGTTAGGGTGATTTAAAATTA
>NZ_JAUBUJ010000136.1:0-17093 GCF_036705405.1 Microcoleus sp. B13-B6 | reverse complement strand
AGATTGACGGGTGGCGACGCACCTTACACGGGCTAGAAGATTGTGTGTACCACATCTACATGGAATATGCTGTAAATGAACAATTAACAATCGAATTAAGTTGATTATGCGACAAAGATAGGGATTTTCTAACGCCAGATAACTTGTGATAAGCTGATGCACATCAGCTTAATATCATGTCCGATAGATTGACCATAATATCCCGGCAGGGCGGGTTTTTGAGATTGTTAATTATTGGCAGATATTGTTGGTGAACCCGCCCCTACCTGATACCATTTCTCTAAAATCGTGCAACACTCTTCGACCCCCCCTAACCCCCCCTTGCAAAGGGGGGGAACAAGAATACTGTTGCATTCTTTTTTAAAATTGGTATGATTTGGGGTAATCGACCGGACATGATATAATTCTTACTTTTTTATATAGCATTACTCGGAAATCTCTGCTTCAAGACAGGCATTACCGGACAAGGTTTTTGCTCCTGTAAATTCTCTGGTTTGTTCCAAGTAAAAGGGCCTTTTTTCTCCGCCGCCATCCACAACAAACTTTTTGCTCGCGTCATCGCCACATACAGCAGTCGAAACTCTTCTGCTGTTTTCAAATAACCTGCTTGTTCCCACGCTTCGCCTAGATTTGGTAAAGGATATTTTTCGTGCAAACTTGCTCGAATTTGTGCTCTCGCTACCTCTGCTAAAGTGAAATCTCCTAAAAATCGGGTTTGCGGCAAAACTCGCAAATTTCCGGGGATGGTTTGTTCGTGCAGAAACGGCAAAAATACGCAATCCCAATCTAATCCTTTAGCTTTGTGCATGGTAATAATGGTTAGTTGACCTTTGCTGGTATAACGTTCTTCTATTTTGTCGTCGGCATCCACAGGTTCAAATCTTTCGGAACTCACAATTTCGCTAAGTACACCCAAAATATTCCGCATTGAATTGTTGCCGGCTGTTTGGATTGCTACCCGTTCTGCTAATTTGTCGGCGGTGGCTAATTCTGTTTGGTCGTATTGCAGCGCTAAGGCTAAGAAGGAAATGATTTGGTAGGGTGGCAGTTCTAAGCTAGCTTGCAGCAAACCGCAGCAAAAATAGCGACATTTGCGAACCGGGTCTGACTGCTGGGGGTCTAGGGGGCCTGGGTAAAGGAATTGTTCGGGGCTGGTAGCAAAAGCATTGTAGTCTTGTTTGGGAATCAGTTGTCGATCGCTCAAAATCTTTAACGCTGCTTTCAGGTAGTCTGGAGAGTGGGGGCGATCGAGAAATTGCAGCAGTGTTAAGATTTCCCAAGGTACTTGAGAATGTCTGTCGCGTTCTCCCACATCCTCAATTTTAATCCCGTATTTCCGCAAATCAAAGCTTAATCCGTGTTTTTGAGGATTTTCTAGCACTTCTTTGATAAACTTACCTTGTTTGTTTTCCCGCACCAAAATAGCCATCGATTTCAGATTCTCTAACGGCAATTTTGCGCTATTTTCCCCCTCGGTAGGTTCAGGGTCTGATTCGATATTTTTGCCATTTATTCCAAATTCAAACTCTGCGGGTAAAAATTCTTCTACTAACTCAATTACCCGCTTGCCAATCAACTCAACTGTATGGTAAATATCGCGGGGAGTATGCAATTCTAAGCCTCGACCAATGGGAGCAGGATTGGCATTTTGCTGCGGGTCATCGCTGGGTACTGGCTTAATAGTTTGGTCGCGAAAAGGCTTTTCATTTTTCGCTAATTCCGAAGCATTTACCCATTGCAACATAAAGTTAGCGGCATCGATAATTACTTGGGTGCTGCGGCCTGCACCGTCCATAGTCGCTAACTTATTCTCTACTTCGCACTCATCACAAAATTGGTTAAAATAAATCGGGTCGGCGGGAGTGAAAGTAGAATTAATCGCTTGATTTGGGTCGCCAACTCTGATAAAATTGGGAGGTGAGGTAGGATGATCTGGATCGATCGCCAATGTTTCCAAAAGCCGAGTTTGCAAAGGTGTAGAATCCTGCGCTTCGTCCTCAAAAACAGCAAATACTTGCTTTTGCTCGATCGCCCTCGCCCTCGGATTTTCCAACACCCGCAAAGCGGCTAAAATCATCTCGTCGTAATCGATGAATTCCCGACTCCTCAACAAAGCCTGATATTTTTGATATAAACCCCCAGCTACAGCTAAAATCTCATAACCGTCCCCAGTATCAAGAGCGTTCATTTCTAACAACTGTTCGGGAAATAAACCCGAAGATTTCGCCTCGTGAATCACAGTTTTAGCTACCTGCGGCAAAATTTCTGTCCGCAAAACCGATTGTCGCCGCAGCCTCTCCGTTTCCTCTCCGTCGAATTGCTGTCCTTCCAACAAAACTTGATATCTGCGGGGATTTTCGGCAATCCAAAGTTCTACACAGGTACGAATTAATCGGTGACTTTGAGTTGGAGTAACTAAGGTTGAATTTTCTAAATTTAAACCCGACAAATCGGGATGGCGCATCGCAATATTCAAAGCTAAACCGTGCAAAGTGTGCACTGCAAAACCGCCTTGAGATAAAGACAATTCTGCCAATCTTTCCCGAATTTTAGCTTTAATATTAGCAGCAGCCGATCGCGTAAATGTCACGACAATTAACTGGCGGCGGCTGTGAAGCCCGTTGCGGGCGATCGCAATTGCCGACGCAGCAGCCATTCCCGTAGACTTCCCGGCCCCCGGAACCGCAGAAACAGCAAGGGGGCCGCCTTGCCAGTCCGCCATGTCCTGCTGGCCCGCACGCAAGCTTTCGCGAATTTTAAGGCAAGCTTGTTCTCGCAAAGCTGCGGCAGAGTCTAACCCAGAGGAAATGTTGCCAGGGCGATCGATATTCGTTGTCGATCGCATAAAATCAGAATCAAATTCATCAGTCATTATTACATCCGCATTTATCTGCGTTCATCTGCGGTTAAAAATAAAAAAATCTGCAACCTCTACCGTTTCCATTTCGGTATCGGCTAAACTAACACGATCTATTCGAGCTTAAATTAAAACCAGCATAAAATTCAATACCCAAGCCTTTTTTAGAGGAGTCACCCAAATGAAAACTCACCTCAAAATCAATTCCCCCCCGCACCCAGGGCTGTTTCATTCTCACCAAAAACGAGGTTTTTGTAGGGGTAGTGCCCCCGTGCCTACCCCCGCCACCAACCAGCGCATGGGGGTTTCAGGCCAAAAGGGCCGGCACGGGGGCGCGGCCCCTACCAAGAATGAAACGGCCCTGCCCCCGCACCAGCCAAACCCAAACTCAGCCAACAGCAGCACAACTCGTTTGGCTGTGGCAGTATTCTTAACTTTATCTTCAGCCATTGCTTTGCCTAGCTGCGGTGGAGCTACATCCAGCAGCCATGAAAACCAAGTTGCCGCATCGGCTCCACAATCGGCACCAGCACCGGAGCCAGCAGCCCAAAGGTCAAAAACTTCTGGTGCATCAAAAAAAGCAGCAGAAACTCCAGCAACCCGTCCCCAACTAATTAAAAAAGCCCAACTCAGTGTAGTTGTTAAATCTATTGACGCCAGCACTAAATCTGTTACCAATATTGTCGAAAAACAGCAAGGCGATATCTTGGGTTTCCAAAATCAAAAGCCTCCGGATTCCAGTGTCCGCCAAACCGCGTCTGTGGAGATTCGCGTACCTCAAGAACGTTTAGAAACAACTTTAGACGCTTTGGCAAAACTCGGAACTGTAGAGAACCGTTCTCTGACGGCTGAGGATGTTACCAATCAATTAGTTGACAGCGAGGCTAGGCTGCGGAACCTCCGCAAATCGGAAGAAATGGTGTTAAAAATTATGGAGCGATCGGGTTCTGTCGGCGATGTACTCAAAGCTGCTCAAGAGTTGAGCAATATTCGGGAGTCGATCGAACGCATTGACGCTCAGTTAAAAAGTTTGCGAAATCAAGTAGCCTATTCGACTATTAGCTTAACTCTAGAAGCAGCAGTATCGGCTCAACAAACTCAGGAACCTTCTCTAGGTTTGCGGGCGCAGGAAACTTGGGGGAAAGCGACTCATTCTGTGGGTGAATTGACGCTCGGTTTGTTTGGTTTGGGTATTTGGCTGTTGGCTTACAGTCCTTATTTGCTGTTAATTGGGGCTGCGGTTTACGGCTTTAATCGATTTAAGAAACAGCATTCTGTTCCGACAATTCAAGAACCGAAACCGCCTCAGTAGTCATTAGTCATTAGTCAGTAGTCAGTAGTCATTAGTCAGTAGTCAGTAGTCATTAGTCATTAGCCATTAGTCATTAGTCAGTAGTCAGTAGTCATTAGTCATTAGTCATTAGTCATTAGTCATTAGTCAGTAGTCATTAGTCAGTAGTCAGTAGTCATTAGTCATTAGCCATTAGTCATTCCACCCACATAAAATTTATCTATTGTGGAACAGCAGGAAAACCCGTTCTTAACACCAACGACAACTGCCAACTGACAACTGCCAACTGACAACTGACAACTGACCACAGTCAACTGACTAATCATCAATTTGCCATCCATCTTTGGTATAGTCTTCATCCACAATCTTTTTCGGACGCATCACCAGAACAACTCGCCCCAATATCGGAAAATCAGGGGATTGTTCAAACCAGTGCAATTCTAAATTGCCAGCGTTATCGGCTAGGAAATAACTCTCAGCATCCCACTGTCTTTGGGCTCGATCGGCAATAATCAAAACTTCTTCTACTTTGCCTTGCAACGGTACCGGCAATTTATCGCTCATTTCCAAAACCGCCACCGGATCTTCAGCGTTCAAAATTACCTGCCATCCGGGAATCGCCACCCAAGCTCCGGCTCCAGAAAATTTTACCATTCGGAACGGCTCGATTTCCTCCGGCAAAGGCACTGCCAGCAAATCTCTCGTAGAAAGCGGCAATTTGCCCACAACCGGGACAATCCGGGGCAATTGTTCCTCGGTATCGAGCCGGTAGACGGGCAAGCGGGGCGCTTCCCGTCTCGGAACTACGGTAAAATCGACGAGCAACTGCTCGATTTGCGCCCTAGCGGTTTGGCTGCTAGCTAATTTTAAACCGCGAGCAATTAAGCGCGATCGCTCTTGCAAATCGCTTTTCTGTCTCGCCAATTGCCAGCATTGGTAAGCCATAGCATCGCCGGGAGTGTCTGTGAACCCTTGGGGAAGACTCCCGAAGTGCGAAAACTCCTTGATCGCTTTAGCAACTTGGCGAGCATCGTCAACATCCAAATTGTGGGTTAGCATCAAACCAGCCGCCCCGGCCCGCTCTACTTGAGAGAGAATCCGAAACTCGTATAAGATATCGCTACCTTTTTTTAAGAAGTGCGATCGAACTTCCTCTGAAGCCCCAGCATTGACCATGCTGGTGTAAACTTGGGCTGCGACGCTTACTTGATTTTGCTGAATTGGCTCAAAACCAGTTTCTTCAAAAATCCTTTGAGAGTTGTAGCCAGCTTTTAGCAGTGCTGTGCAGGCTTGTCCCCACTCTACCCAAGTGCCTTCTTTTCGGCGGAGCGAGCGAATTAACTTTTCGGCATCCACAGCATTGGTGGAGGGTGCAGATGCAGGAGGGGAGGAATCTTGCGGTGTATCAGTCATAATTGAATCAAAAACTAGCGCTAAGTTATGTGTGATTGGATACCGGCAAGGCTCGTGTCGCGGCAGAGCGATAGATTAATAGTAAGTGAGTTATGAGACTATTGTTACCGGAAAACGAGAGGAAAGCCCCCGACTTCAGGCGTGGGGATGAACTCGGCAGCGGATGCGGCCGCCTACAGTCTTAGAAAAATCCTGGTTGATTTCTAAAAGCATGATATGATTATATCATGCTAACAGTA
Source organism: Microcoleus sp. B13-B6 (assembly GCF_036705405.1). Classification (NCBI taxonomy): domain Bacteria; kingdom Bacillati; phylum Cyanobacteriota; class Cyanophyceae; order Oscillatoriales; family Microcoleaceae; genus Microcoleus; species Microcoleus sp. B13-B6. The sequence goes on along the minus strand of NZ_JAUBUJ010000136.1, from coordinate 11,293 downwards.
ACTCACGAGTACAAACTACGTCCAACCAAATCTCAAGTTCAAATATTTGAGATTTGGTTGTCTGTTTGTCGTCAGGTTTATAACTATGCCTTGCGAGAACGGAAAGATTGGGTGAATTCTCGTAAGTCTTCTGTTAATGCTTGTTCGATAGTTGGTGAGTATATTATCTCACCGGATACTCCTAGACCAACCTATGCTAGTCAGTGCAAAGGTTTGGCAGAAGCTAAGAAGCATTGTCCCGAATTAAAGACCCCTCATTCGCAAGTATTGCAGCAAACTTTAAAGGCTTTAGAGTCGGCATTTGTGGCAATGTGGGATAGAGGGCATGGGTTTCCTCGCTTCAAAAAACGGATGCGCTCGTTTGTTTTCCCGGCTGTTAAGGATGCAGCAGTGGAGAATGGAAAGGTTAACCTGCCTAAGATTGGGTGGGTAAGGATGAAAATGTCTAGACCCACACCAGAGGGTTTTCTACTCAAGCAAATTAGAGTAGTTAAAAGGGCATCAGGATATTTTGTCATGCTGACCTACCAGTTAGCAGTCAACCTGCCCGCTCGCCCAGCGTCAGGACATCCATTAGGGGTAGATATTGGGCTTGACAAATACCTCGCAACTTCCGATGGAGAATTAGTCAAAAGACCGAGATTTTTTCAGGCACTTCACCGCGAGTTGAAATCACTGCAACGAAGATTAAAGCATCAAAGAAAAGGGTCTAATAATTGGCTTAAGCTCCAGAAAAAGATTGCTAGAATTCATCAAAAAATCAGTGATACCAGAAAGGATTGGCACTATAAATTAGCTCATAGGTTATGTGACCAAGCAGGAATGATATTCGTTGAGGATATCAATTTTAAGGCTTGGGCAAAGGGGATGTTCGGTAAACATACTCTCGATGCAGCCTATGGTCAATTCTTCTCGATTCTGTCCCATGTGTGTTGGAAGCGCGGGGTGTATTTTGCTCGTGTTGATAAAAACTATACGAGTCAAATTTGCCCCCAATGTGGAACCCATACTGGTAAGAAAACCTTGGATGTCAGAATCCATAGTTGTCAGTCGTGCGGGTACACCACTCATCGCGATACAGCAGCAGCACAAGTAATTAGAGACAGAGGTATTCTTGCGGTCGGGCAGCCCGTGAGTAAAACTGCTTCTGGAGGCGTTCTATCGGGGATCGATAGTAATATCGGTCTAGAGTCGAGCCTGTGAGAGAAGAATCCCCCGCATTCTATGTGTGGGGAGTGTCAAAGAATAGTTGCTCGCCTAAATTTACGAAGGGGAGTTTATCGTATTGTTATGGATAATGCCATTTCAGAGCTAGATCAAATTAAACGCCAGCTCATGACCCTACACAGACCGAAAAAGCCCAAAATGCTGGTAGTAGACGACGAGCCAGACAATCTGGATTTACTCTACCGCACTTTCCGACGAGATTTTAACGTGCTCAAAGCTGAGAGCGGAATTCGCGCCTTGGAAGTCCTCGGCATCGAAGGCGAGGTCGCCGTCATCATTTCCGACCAGCGGATGCCCGAAATGAAGGGAACGGAGTTTTTGAGCAAAACCGTGCCCCAGTTTCCGAATACGGTCAGAATTATCTTGACTGGTTTTACGGACATTGAAGACTTGGTGGATGCAATTAACTCAGGACAGGTTTACAAGTATATCACCAAGCCTTGGGACCCGAACGAACTGAAGATGGTGGTGCAAAAGGCGGCCGAGACTTATGAAATTCTCAAGCAGCGTACTGAGGAATTGGATCGCGCCCAAACTCAAATACAACTGTTAGCAACAATCATGCAAACGGCTGTGGATTATCCGAGTTTAGAAGCAAGTTTAGATCCAATTGCTACTGCTATAAGTGATAATTTTTTGGCGGACTCTTGCATTTTGCAACTGGTGGAAGGAAATGTTTTAAGGCCACTCCAAGGCAGTCACACCACTGGTGCAACTGTGGAAAATTGGCTGGCAGATGATCCTCTGGTTCGAGAAGCAATTACCTCTCAAACAATTCAGGGTGCTGTGAATATTGCGCTCGACACCAACCTAGCGAGTCTGCCGCACTATCAGAAATCAGGCATTCAAGCTCACCTGAGCATCCCAGTGATTCACAAAGGTCGATCGATCGCCCTGATTTCCATGCAGTGGAAACAACCTTGTTCCCTGCGCCCCGACGAACTCACAACAGTTCACCTCGCCGCTCAAGAAGTTGCTTTGGTATTGACGAGTTTTCAGGGTCATTAGTCATCAGTCAGTCGATTTTAGATTTTAGATTTTAGATTTTAGATTTACTTGCAGCGCAGTGAATCTTGGAGCTTGAACAAAAGTCTAAAATTTTTGAATCTCCACGACGATTGTCGGGAGCTTGTACCTGTTTTTGGGCGGGGTCATCAGTCATTAGTTGTCAGTCATTAGTTATTAGTCGGCTCTCTGTCTTGAGTTGAAAATAATAGCAAACGAAGGATTCAAGACAAAATCTCGCGGATAGCTAACAATACAAAGCATTAATGACTGGCGACAGCATGACATGAATGCACGGATTAATTATTTTTTCCTGCTGGCCAATGACAAATTATCAATCACCAATGACAAATGACCAATGAGTAATAACGCCGAACAAATTAAAACTATATTTAATCGAATTGCACCAGTTTACAACCAATTGAACGACTGGTTGAGCTTTGGGCAACACCGGATTTGGAAGCAAATGGCGGTGAAATGGAGCAGTGCGAGTCCCGGAAATACTTGTTTAGACTTGTGCTGCGGTAGCGGGGATCTAGCTTTGTTGCTGGCTAAACAAGCAGGGCCGACCGGTTGCGTATTTGGAGTAGATTTTTCTGCGGAACAATTGGCCGTGGCTGCCAAGCGCGCGAGACCTTTTCTCACCCCTGCCAGTCCCATTTCCTGGGTAGAAGCTGACGCCCTAGACTTGCCTTTTGCTGACAATTACTTCGACTGCGCCACAATGGGTTACGGCCTGCGTAACGTGACTGACATCCCCCGCAGTCTTCAGGAATTGCACCGCGTCCTCAAACCCGGTGCCAAAGCAGCTATTCTCGACCTCCACCGCCCCAGCAATTCCCTAATGCGGAGCTTTCAGCAGTTTTATCTAGACACTCTCGTAGTGCCCATTGCTCAGCAATTTGGCATGACTCAAGAATATGCCTACATTAATCCTAGTTTAGAAAAATTCCCGATCGGCCAGCAGCAAGTCGCGATCGCCCACAAAGCCGGATTTGCCACCGCCACCCACTACCCGATTGCCGGAGCTATGATGGGAGTATTGGTATTAGTCCGTTGACTGTTGTCAGTTGTCAGTTGTCAGTTGTCAACAGTCAACAGTTAACAGTTAACAGTCAACAATCAACAATTCCCAATTCCCAATTATTGATGAATCCGTCTGACATTTGGCTGTTGTTGGCCCCACCTGTAGTGGGAGGAATTATTGGCTATTTCACTAACGATATAGCTATCAAAATGCTGTTCCGCCCCTATCGAGCTATTTACATCAAAGGGCGGAAGTTGCCTTTCACTCCCGGCTTGATCCCCCGCAACCAAGAGCGCTTGGCAAAGCGAATTTCCGACACAATTATGGGTTCGCTGCTGACGCCGGAGGAACTGCAAAACTTGGCGCGCCGCCTCCTGCAAACCGAGCGGATGCAGTCGGTGATTCTCTGGTTGTTGCAGTTGGCGCTGGATCAGGTAAAAGCAGACGCAGAGCAAAAAACGGCTAAAATTCTCGCTAACATTTTGCGAGATTTGCTGGGGGAATCTGTGCCGCGAATTCTCAAAGTGTTGGCGCGCCGGGAAGATTTTTTAGAAGCTCAGCTTAATCAAATTTTCGATCAAGTTTTGCTGGAGATTCAGCTTACGGAATCTCAGGCGGCTCAGCTTGCTGAGTGGTTGTTGCAGGTAGTAATACCCCCGGAAGTGCTGCGGCAGGCTTTAATTGACTTTTTGACGGATCGCAATATTTCGATCATCGATGAAGGGTTTCGAGAAAAAACGAGCGGCACTTATTGGGTAGTAGCAAATTTGTTTGGTTTGCGGAACACTTTAACTCGGCTGCGGACTTTTTGTCTGGATGACAGAGAAGCCACAAATCAGCGCTTAGCAGAGTTAACTATTTCTTTGGGGATTCGCGGGCGAATTCAGGAATGGCTGCAAAATTTGTCGATGCAAAATTTACCGGTTTCGACTGTGAGACAGTTGCGAAAAACTATGCGCGACAGTGTTCGCAGCTATGTTCAGCAGCGGGGTACAGATGTACTTGAGGGGTTGAGTAAATCTATTGACTGGGAAAATATTTCGCGGTTGATTCTCAATCGCTTGCAAACTTCAGCGGTGATGAGCGCTTCCCTCGGAATTGTCAGCAAAGAACTTGCTTTGGTTTTAGAGCGTTATTTAGAGCGGGATTTAGAAAATATTGTAGCTCAGGCTATCCCGATTTTGAATATTGACCAGGTGATTGTCGATCGAGTGAAAGGTACTTCTCCTGAAGAGTTGGAGTTAGCAATTCAGGGAATTGTCCAAAGCGAGTTGCAGGGAATTGTAAATTTAGGAGGCATTTTGGGTGTTTTTGTCGGCTGTTTACAGACAGTTGTGATTTGGATTCAGCGGTGATTTGTTTCGGCAGTTATGAGATATTTGTTCTAGTCTAATATTCACTCGACTTGCGCCCACAGTACCAAAAACCAGGTTTTTCGACCGTATTGGCCACCTCAGCCAGAGGATTTTTGGTATAAACCGGGTTTTTGTGACCCAATCCTAATTTACTTATTTTCTAAATCTATGCCAGCTCCCAATTCGGACGATCGCACAAACCTCCCAAAAAACCCGCGCAACCTCAGCCGCCAACAATACGAGCGTTTAACAGCAGAAATGGCCACTCCCTACCGGCCTCTGCGACAGTTTGTCTATGTAGCTTGTGGCGCTTCGGGCTTTATCGGCGGCTTGGTTTTCCTCGCTAAAATTGCCTCTGGGCGGGAAATTGGTTCTGCTTTGCCTAATTTTGCCCTCCAAGTCGGAGTGGTGGCCCTGATGGTGTTCCTGTTTCGCTGGGAGCAGCGCGCCGAGGGCCGATCCCCCAAGTCGAAGTAATAAAAATTTACAAATCGAGACAAAAATATATCTGAGGCAAGGAAAAGTTATAAATATAAAGAAATTATTATGAAATCGTGGTTTCCCAGCGATCCCTGTAATACTAATAATGTGGCTTTAATTGGGGTCAGCAAATTTAAAGGCCCTAATCATAAACCGCTTGTAATTCGTTCAATTGGGGTCAGCTTTCATAAAGACCCTAAATATATAAAATAAATTAAAGCCCAGCGCCAGCCTTCACTGATAGAAGAGCTGGCGTTAGGCATTTTGCTAGGATCGGGAAATTGGGAGAGAATCCTATCAATTCCGGTTGCACCGTCGGTGATTGTTGACAGTTGACTGTTGACTGTTGAATCGTGGTCGCAAAACTGAATGGTTGAGTGTTATCAGTAGGGTGTGCACCGCGCACAGAGAGGCCGGTACCAGCGCCCTGAACCGAGTTTTTTCCCTAGCATCCGATATAGGTAATACCAGTTCCCAAAAATCATGGAACTGTAGGCAGATGCTGGAAACCACGATCGTCATCAGTCATTCGCAATTCTAAAATCTAAAATCTAAAATGCTATAAGTGCTGGGGCGATCGACTAATTTGGTATTTCCCCAAGACCTTAGCCTGTGCAGTAACTAATGAGATGTGTCAAAGTCTAAGTAGAAAAAGATGTTGGGAGATTTTACTATGAATCGATCATTTTTCCAAGGGCGGTGGACGTTATTTTTAGCAGCAGGCGCGGGAATTGTATTTTACAGCAATGCTGCGACGGCGGCCGAAAAGGTAGTGCTCAAATACAGTGCGATCCGAATGACTTTACCCGTCAGCGAATTAGAAAGTTTTGCAGACACTGGGAAAATGTCGCCCGCGTTAGAAATGCTGCTGGGAAAAGCAAAAAAAGACCCCGAAGCGGTTCGCAACAGTCTGACGAGACCGGTGAAAGTCAGTCAAAGCTTTTTGGATCAGACGCTTAAGAGCAAGGTTGGGGAAATAATTCTCGATGAGGTGGGTCAGGTAATTCGCACTCCTTCTGGGAATGCAAATCGAGAAGCTTTGAGATCTGCCTTGGTGCTGTCTGCAACTAATGATAACGAGATTACCCTGCTGGAAGCGATGAAGAATTATCCTACTCCAGAAGTTTATGTTGAGGGCGATCGCTTAGTTGAAGCTTACGGCAAACTTGTAGCTTTGTCAGAACAATTGGGCGGGGTTTCAGAACGGCTGCAAGACATTTTGAACAAGATTCGTCTGCCTAGATTGTAGTGGATTTGGTCAAGGACGCTTGATTGCTTCGAGCGATCGCAGAATATTGCTGAACCTGCATCTACAGGGGAGTTACCTTTTTTTGTGCAAAATTTGCCTAATTTTTACACGAGTTAAAACAAAATCTAACTCCCGGCAAGCTTCAAACTAGACGGTAATCAGTCATTCCTAATTTTAAAATTAAAAATCAAAAATCAGATAACTTCGCTGTTAAATCTATATCGGGATAGATGTTCGACAGTTTACGAAAAGTTGATCGAGAAGTACCCGTGTTTTTATTAGACCTCTTGCAAAAATAATTAGGACGGGCTCTGGGGCCCATCCCACAAGAAAAAATAACTCTTGTGGGATGGGCCCCAGAACCCGTCCCATCAATTGAGGAAAAGGATTTTTGCAAGAGGTCTATTGAATAAAGTATTTAAAACACAAAATGCAGGCCAGAGCTTGTGTATCGCCCATAAACTGAAATACGATCGGGTTGACATTGCATATCATCTATCTTAAGATAGAGAAAGTCTGTCCGAGTCAGGGAAGTATTTGAACCAAAAAAAGCGGGTCAGAGCTTGTGTATCCCCCATAAACTGAAATAAGAGGGGGTGGACATTGCCGATTATCTATCTTAAGATAGAGAAACGCTGTCAGAGTCAGGCGCTTGGGGAAAAACGGCTGGTCATTAGTAAGCTCGTGCTATAACAGATGCCATTGCACAACGCATTCCCCAAAACTCTTGACTAAAAAAAATTGAAAAAAAAACGGTGAGAGACTGCATTAATTGACAGCACCTCAAATCCCAATAAAATCTTACTTTTCAGGGTAGTAAACTTTCACTCCATCGACTCTATTTACTTGGTAACACTAGCAACATGAACAACAATCCTATTCGTTCAAAAGACCGTTTCTTGGTTTTCGGCGCTCCAGCGATCGAAGATGCTGAAATTCAAGAAGTGGTGTCAACCATGAAAACAGGTTGGTTGGGTACAGGCCCTAAAGTCATGAGTTTTGAAAATGAGTTCAAAGCTTACAAGGGTTCCCAGTACGCGATTTCAGTTAATTCCTGTACGGCGGCACTGCACTTGAGCATCCTCGCTGCTTCGTTAGAACCGGGGGATGAAGTCATTACTACTCCCATGACTTTTTGCGCTACAGTTAATGCGATCATCCACGCTGGGGCAACACCGGTACTGGCGGATGTAGATCCGGTGACAATGAATATTGACCCGGATCAAGTCGAAGCTAAAATAACTTCAAAAACTAAGGCAATTTTGCCGGTTCACTTCGCAGGTCGTCCCTGCGATATGGATGCGCTTTGCGAGATTGCTAGCCGTCACAACTTGAAGTTAATTGAAGACTGCGCTCACGCGATCGAAACAGAGTACAAGGGACGGAAAGCAGGCACATTTGGCGACTTCGGATGCTTCAGCTTTTATGTTACCAAAAACATCACGACGGGCGAAGGAGGAATGATTCTGGCAGGCCGTCAAGAAGATGCAGACAGGCTCAAAATTTTAGCGCTGCACGGTATGAGCAAAGATGCTTGGAAGCGCTTCGGAGACTCGGGTTACAAACACTACCAAGTGGTAGAGGTCGGTTTTAAATACAATATGATGGATCTGCAAGCTGCGATCGGCATTCATCAAATGAAACGAATTACTCCTTATTGGCAGCGACGGGAGCAGATTTGGCAGCGCTACAACGAAGCATTTGCGGATCTGCCGATTACTTTGCCCGCGAAGGTCGAACCGGATACAATTCATGCTTATCACCTGTACACCATTCTGGTAGATGAAGCCAAAACAGGAATCAGCCGCGACGAGTTTCTCAACGCTATGAATGCTGAAAATATCGGTGTCGGCGTACATTACATGAGTATGCCGGAACATCCTATCTATCAAGAAATGTTTGGATGGCAGCCGGAAGACTATCCGAATGCTAGCTACATCGGACTGCATACAATTAGCTTGCCGATTTCGGCAAAACTAACAGATGCAGATGTGGAAGATGTAATTGCTGCTGTTAAAAAATGTTTGGCGATCGGCAAATATCGGACTCGATTAAAGGTAACAGCAGCCCAAGCCGCCTAGACTCTTAGCCACAAAACAATGTGAAACCTCTCCGGGTCGTCACCATCTATTCAAGGACTGCTCACATTCAGTACCCTAAAATTTTACACCCTCTCAACGTAGTGGAACTGGAGTTTTTGGTTGATACATCTAGACTTTTTTGGGGTATCCCTAAACTATATTTGTATCTATTAAAAATTCTGAGAAATTAAATGTCTGGGGTGCCGAATGTGAGTCCAAATTCTGTGAACCTAGATTTTGTAAAGCGAGCATTTATTGAAATCACCGACTACCTATCCCAAAAAAATGGCAGGGCGTGGGTTCCGCCAGCTAATTTTTTTTATCAGGAACAAACAAGCGATTGTTTAGCACATTTCAATTTGTCGAGTTGCTAAGGAAAAGAATCAATAATGAATAAACAGATTGGCTACTTTATTCCTGAATTTCCCGGACAAACTCATACTTGGATATGGCGAGAATATCAAGCAATGCTCGATCTTGGTATGAAACCTCACATGATATCAACCCGCCGTCCGCGCACTAAAGTTGTACATACTTGGGCTGAGAAAGCGCAAAGTATGACTGATTATTTGATACCCTTTGAGACCAAAGATTTTGTGAATGTTCCCATAGAACTCATCAAAGCTGGCCCGATTGCCTGGTGGCGCTGCCTCAGTGTAATTGCTAATACTAAAAATCTCTCCTTTTCTCAAAGGCTTTACTATTTGGTATGGGTTGTTATGGGGGCTAAGCTAGCTTGGCTTGCCAGAACCCAGGGCTGGTCTCACGTCCACGTTCATTCCTGTAGCAATGCTGCTAATATTGCCCTATTTGCCTCCATACTTTCGGACATCACTTATAGTCTGGCTCTTCTCGGTCAGTTAGAAGATTTTGGGCCCAATCAAGAACAAAAATGGAAACATTCTGCTTTTGCTTCTGTAATGTCTAAACAACTCCTCAATTCTGTCAAAGATGAGCTGGCAGGCTTCTTGCCCAAGGATGTGAGGGTGTCACCAGTCGGTGTAAATCTCGATGAAATTAAGCGTGAAACTCCCTATACTCCTTGGCAGGAAGGCAGTCAATGCCGAATTTACACTTGCGGCCGTCTCAATATAGCCAAAGGACAAAAGTACCTGATTGAGTCAATTAAGTTGCTTCGACAACAAGGGTTTGATGTCCGCTTGCAGATTGCTGGGGAAGATGCAGAATCTGGTAATGGCTACCGTCAAGAACTCGAGAAATTCATTCAAGAGCAATCAATGTCTGATTATGTTGAGCTGCTTGGTTCTGTCTCAGAAGAACGAAATCGCCAAGGTTATCAAGAGGCTGATATTTTTGTTTTACCCAGCTTGAAAGAGGGAATTTCTGTAGCTGTTATGGAAGCAATGGCTATGCAAACTCCTGTAGTAGTGACGCAGGTGGGTGGAATGGCGGAACTGATAGATAACGGTGTTGACGGTATGCTAGTCCCGCCGGAAAATCCCGAAAAAATGGCAGAGGCCATAGCAAAATTGCTAAAGGACAAAGAATTAACGTTGAGCCTGATTCACAAATCACGACAGAAGATTGCTGCTAAATTCCACCATAGGCGTAGTGCTCAGATATTACTTGAATCCTTGGAGGAACTCAGTTCACGGGGTGAAGAACAGGTTGAAAGCATTGCTGCGTCAAGGTTTTTAGTTAAATGACCAAGCGAAAATATCTTCGCGGGCATGAGCAAAACTTAAGTGCCAAATAGTTCGCTAAAATTAACCATAGTTAATCGCCCTTGAGGAAGTTCTATGTTTGCCGTTAAACGAGCGCTCAAACTCAATAACAACGAAGCGACTTTGATGGCAAAACACGCAGGATTCCGGCGCGTAGTATTTAATTTTGGGTTAAGCTTGCGGACTCAAATGTATAGCGAGGGGAAACTTACAGACTCGAAGGTACTCAACGAAGTCAAAAAAGTTCTCACCAACCACGTCAAGAAACAGCCTGAATTTGCTTGGATGAACCAGTTGTCTAGCCGAGTCTACCAAAACGCATTAATTGACTTGAAAGATGCGTTTAGTCGATATCGTTTGGGGAAAGCAGGTCATCCAAAATTCGCCAGTCGCCGAAACGGTCAATCTTTTAGGGTCGATTCATCCAATGGGAAAGTGTGGCTTTGTGCTGGCAACACAATTAAGATTCCTACCTTGGGAACGTTTCGTCTTCACGAGCCACTAGAATGCGGTTACGTGTCTCAAACTTTCACTATCTCAAAAAAAGGAAGTCGCTGGTTTGTATCATTCTGTGTTGATGCAGAACGTCTACCTGTTGAGCAATCTCAGGCAGCCGTGGGAATTGATGTAGGTATTAAATATGTGGCCACCCTGTCAAACCAGCAAGTCTTTGACGCACCAAAACCGTTGAACCAAGCGAAAACCAAGCTTGCCACTTTACAGCGAAAAGCGTCCAAGCAGGTAAAAGGTTCCAATAACCAGTGCAAAACCTATAATAAAATTAGCCGACTTCGCGCCCAAATAGCTTGTATTCGCTCAGATTTCCTTCACAAGTTAACAACTCCCACCGCTAAAAATTTTAAGCTCATCAAGATTGAAGACTTGAATATAAAAGGTATGATGGCGAATCACAAACTGGCTGGGGCAATATCCGACTTAGGATTTTACGAATTCAAGCGCCAACTTGATTACAAGTGCAAAATGTATGGAGCAACTTTAGTCCTGGTAGACCAATGGTTCCCTAGTTCTAAAACCTGTTCTAATTGTGGCACTAAAAAAGATATGCCACTAAGCATTCGGACTTTTGACTGTCCTGCTTGTGGCATCTCTTTAGATCGTGATTTCAACGCCAGCATCAACATTTTAAACTGGGAACCCTCGGCTTGAGGGGGATAGCCTACTTA
>NZ_JAUBUJ010000135.1:0-17906 GCF_036705405.1 Microcoleus sp. B13-B6 | reverse complement strand
GGGTCATTTTTTAACGTTATATGCTTGCTATGTAAGCATTATAACCTATTTTTATCGTATTTTATGTTTAAGTCCCGATAATCGATATCGCCGGGATAAGGTTGAACAAGCCCTTGAGCGGTAGTCCCGCCAAAACCCAACATGGTCTTGAGCTTAGTACCTGCGGGTAAATTTACTCGTTGGGAAGCAAGCTCTCTACCAATATCGAATACAGCTCGTTTTTCGAGCGGTGCGATATTCCATGCAACAGAGCTACTACCATAAAAAGTTTGAAAAAGATTTTCGTAGTTGATTTCAAAGATTAATCTGCCTCCCTCCAGCTCAACGGGACTAACATTCACTTCATCTCCATATTTATCTCTTTGAACCTCAACTGAGATTTTTCTTAACAGTCCATCCCGTTGTCTAATAGGTCTTTCAAGAAGTTTGTCCACGTCGTTGGGATTGTCTGCTGTATCGCGCATTTCGACCAGCTCTGCGATCCTCTGGCTTAGCTCCTGCAACCTTTCCTTCTCATCTTCTTGGATACTCAAGCTTGCTGCCATTCCCCAAGGGCTTCCAGCCGTTGCGATCGGACTGTGCTTGCTATCAAACACACCGTAAGTAAACTGGTTGCGAGGCCAATCCCCCGTAACAATCCCATAGTCAGCAGCGATACTAATTGCTGGGTTAATATCGTCAATTGGAACGCTTTGGAATTTACTCGAGCTGACCGGACGGCTCGTGGCAGGATTGAAGTAAGGCGATTTGACACCTCTGTCGAGGTTGTCGATTTTAAAATCTCCAGGGTTTTCCAGAGTTCTGATAATTTCCTCGACATCGAAGACATAGACACCCCCGTCGCCGCTCAGGGTGGGGTAGGAAGCATAGAGGTATTTGTTATCGTTAGAAAGTACCAAGTCAGTGGTTGCCCCTTGCGGTATCGGTCGAGTCGCCGCCACCAGTTTCGGAGTGGGTCCAAACGGGTCTTTAATGATGCCGATATTGCTTCCTGCCCGCACCCCGTCTATGCTCTCAACTCCGGTTTGCGGACTGTCGTTTTTCGCGGCCACAAACGCATAGGACCCATCGCGCATCACCGTGACAGCCACCGCCCGATTGACATCAAAGTAATCTAGGGAACCGCCCATTAGGGGGTCACCCAAACTTAGCGCCGCATAATCGTTGGCAGTAGCGGCAAAGCTAGTGGGATCGTCGTTGGTAATTGTTAATACGCCAAAGCCCTTACTATCATTACTGGTGTTAGTAAAGGTCATCCGATTCGGCTCGGCGGTAGCAGCCATTCCCTGCACCCCAGCAAAAGTATTTACCACACCAATCTCCTGATGCCACTTGCGGGGGTTCTGGCTTGGATCGAGAGGTTGGTCTTCAGGATCGATATTCACCGCGATAATCTGGCTAGTTGGAAAGCCCGGTGCAGTGGCGAAGAGCTTGCGCCCGTCACTGCTAATAGCTATTTCATTTAACCCACCCGTTACTGAGCTTAGGGAGATAGTCTGGATGACCTGATGATATTCTTCGGAGAAGGGGTCGATGTCCAAAACATAAATGTTTCCTCGCTTCCCATCAGAGATGTAGGCATATTGGTTGCGGGGGTCGATGGCAATTGACCGAGGCGTTGCACCAATAGGCAAATCGATCGGGTTGATGCCGGGGGTATCTGGTTTGGTGTCCACCTGTTGCAACACCATCGGATCGACCAATGCCACACGACCAGACTGCTCCAGAGCCACGTAAACGCGGGTTCCGTCACTCGTCACAGCTAAGTCTCGCGGTCTGTCGATCGCGCCATCTCCCACAGGAATAGTAGAAAGCAGTAAATTAGAACTGCTAGAAGCTGCCACAACCGACTCGGGATCTGTACCGTCTAAAACTGCAACAGCATCAGCTCCTTTTAGCGCCGCAAAAACATACTCAGCTCCCGCGTCCAACCAAATGGGATTGCTGTTGTATTCGATCTCCTCATACACTGGTTCCGTCAGGTTCTGATCGACCAGTTGATTCTGCCGTCTGGATAAGGAAATGTAAGACTCACCCAAAACTACAGTATTAGGTACTTTAACTGCCACTTCAAACTGGTTGTCTCCCAAAGTTGCGCTAAGGTTGGGCAATATTGCCTGTTCGTAAACGCGATCGCCAACGTAGAATTTCACAACTAAGTCTTCGAGCCGGCTGCCCTTGGGATCGCCCAAATTGCTCGCCAGAACGTTACTGGCTTTGAGGAAAAGAATCGGTTCGTTACCCTCAAAGGGTTGATTGTTTTCGTCTTTGAACTTCAGAGAGGCTGCTTGAAGTTTAGGTGCGGCTGCGGAATTGGAAGCTGCTGGTGTTGGTATATTTAGGTTGGCTTCCAAAGTCGCAACGCCGTTTGAGTTTCGTTGGACGCCCAACTCAGTAACTATTGGCAATCCCACTTTAGGGATCGCGATTACTTTGACTGAAGAGATGTCGTAAGAAACTGTAAACCCAAAATTGGTGACAAAGTTGCTTGGATCGATCAACTGACCGATACCTCCCAAGGGGTCAATGATACCAAAAAATGCTAGGGGGAAATCGTAGTTAAGGGTGAGTTGACCTTTGACTAAGGTGGCATCTCCGGTGGGACTTGAATAGACAATTATATATTCGCCTGGCCTGACAACCCCTGGATAGGGTGGCGAGGAGGTACGAATTGTGCCGTCATCCCCAACTACACCAGATTCTTCTTGAAGCCAGATTGGTTTCCAGACACCAGTTTCATCCGGTAACGCACCCTTCCGCATGAAGTAGACCTCAGTTCCCGCAGGTAAGCCCTCTGGTGCTGGCACCGCTAATTGAACTGGCTGTTCCAGAGAGCTATCGCCAAAGTTCAAATTAAAAGCCCCGGCAAACTCAAATCCAGTCGGGACTGGCAGCGATAACTCGGAGCGATTTAAGGAAGCAATGCTGACATTTGTATCGCTGTTCAAAGCGCCGGGAGGCATCATCACCATAAGTTCTCCGTCGCTTGAGAGGACGACGCCGCCAGCAGCCCCCACGGTTGCAGGCCCGCTTCGCGGCGCTTCGACTCGCACTGGAATTGTTGCTTCTGCTGCACCGTAAATCGCAGTCACCGCAGCATCGCCAACGCCGACTGCTGTAATAGTGCCGTCGGGACTGACCCTCAAGATGTTGCTGTTGTTGCTAAAATAGCGCGTACCCGTACTGGCTGCGGTTAAGTTGACCTCGCTCAACCCAGGGTTCAAGCCGAGGGACAGTTTCCGGGTTGCGCCGGGTGTCAGGGAGACGGCATCCGGGTAGGGGTCTAGTCCGTACATTTCGGCTAGTATCTGATGCAATTGAGCGTCTGTTGTCGGTTGCGGCATCGCCCCAATGCGAATTGGGGTCACTGCTTGCAGGTTGTTTCTACTCGCGCTCAAAATCGAAGTGCCGTTGGTTAAACCTGTCACTTTCCCGGCTGCGTCTATTGGTGCTACTTCTGGATTTATTGAAGTGTAAGTTAAATAAGAATCTGGCAGCACTACACCTTTTTGGTCGGCAAAATCTCCGAGCACAACTAATTCCGTATTTTCTCCTGCATTGAGGATCGGATTTCGCTTCACAAAATCTAGATTCAGCAGGGGAACATCGCTGACGTTGACTGTCACCCGCGCGGGAGTTGAACTCCCAAAAGCGTCGCTGGCAAGGAAATCAAAGCTGGCAATTCCAGAGAAGCCGATTGCTGGTTTAAACGATGCTTTGTTCGTTAAGGGATTGAAAATTACAGTGCCGTTTACTGGATTGAGGACGCTAATTGTCAGGGGGTCGCCCTCTGCATCTGTGGCCTGATTGTCTAATGAAATAGTTGTCTCTAATTCTGTATAAGTCCGAGCGCTTGTCGGTGAAACAACGGGCGGATTGTTGTCAGAATTCGGGGGATTGGCTTCGGCGAGCAATTGTTGTCCTAACGGAGTATTGCGCCATTCTCTGTCAGGATTGATGACTGTATCTAGCAGCGGTGCGTTTCCTATTGCGCCACTAATTTTAAAGATTAGGTCATTGTAATCTCTGTCTGAGTTGGCGGCCGACATATCTTCGAGGGCAAAGGTGTTGCCGGTGCCGGTAATGTCGGCTATTTGTAGCAGATGAGCGGTATCGTTGGGATTGGCTGTGGCGATACTGAATAAGGGACGGTTTTCGGGGAACAAATTTCCCGAATATGAGGATTGGAAGGATGATTGTATTGTAGCGTTGGGGACTAACATGACGGCAAAGGTGTCGCCTGGTAGCATGGAGAAAGTTTTGATACCCTGATATTCGCCGCTGCCCCAATCCCCGTCGAACGGCATCGCACCGGTGAATTTGGCTCCTTCTTTCGAGTCGCTGATGACAATATGTCCGTCGGTGGAATTGCTTAAAACTCTACGGGATGCTTCGGCAATGAATTCTGGAGTTCCTGGTGTAAATGCTTCCATTCCTGCCAGGCTGAAAATTCCGAGTTCGCCTTCAAAGTAGCCGCCGTCAAATACATAGTCAAATCTGACTTGTCCTTGGTTATATACAAGGAAAGTGCCGGGGCTTGGTAAATTTGCTGTTGTTGTTATTGAGAGATTTGTTGGGGTATTGGTACTGCTTTGGAAGTTGCCAGTACGCTGTGTTGAATTGGGTTGACTGTCTGCAAGATTGTCAGGGAATTGACTGTCTGTAAGATTGTCGGAAAGTTTGCTGTTAGAGTTGAAAAATCGCGGTTTTGGTTCGTCAGAATTAATAGCAATTATTGGATAGATTTCAGTTGCTAATTCGGCTAGTGTGAAGGTGGCAGGGATGTTCGTATCGATTGTACCAGCCGTGAATTCTGCAACAGCGCCCGAATCTGTTTTTATCAGTAATTCTTCGTTTTGATTTTTGGCTGTTATTTCAGCAACCGGAAGAGTACGTTCAACCGTATCATCCGCTTTAGTTATGACAATTAAATCGGTTTTTGTCGGCAATTGTTCAGTTTTAAATTCGGCTACTATTTCAGGAAAAGCGGTGTCATATTCAATTACATCGACAGTTGTTTTTGTGCCAATAATTTCAGCGGTTTTTTGGTAGAATTGTTCTGCTTCTAATTCAGCGGTGGTTGCGGTAACAGCCCGATCATTTTTCTGTGTATCAGTAGCCTTTTCTGCGAGAACAACCTCAAGGATTTTGGTTAGCGATTTTGATGCAGGATTGTCAAGGGTATTATCAGTTTTTCTAGGCAATTCTTCGCCCCGATTATCGGCAATTTCAGCGGTTATCGCAGGCGATTGTGAAGCGATAGGAGTGGGAATCAGCGTAGTTGCAGCGGTTGATCGAGAAGCAGTACCGTTTGCACCATATTCGGCTTCAGCGGGCGATTGAGAAATCTGATTACTTGCAATTTTGTCGGTTTTAATTAATTCAGCATCGGCTGGCTGGCTGACAATAGATTCTGTTGATACTTGCTGACGGGGTGACAGGTTGCCTGAAAATCATACAGTCCGGCAATCCTAGACAAATCGCCTAGAAAAAGATAGGGTAAGAAAGCTTCTTACCCAAAAACACTTAAATGATACCAGAATTATATCATGCCCATTTGTTAGAAAAGCTGACACGTTCTCATTACTTATTGACAATTTTATTGATTCAAGTAGTGCAATCGATTAAAGAAGTCACATTGGAAAGCATAGCAACAAAACTAGCGATGCCCATTAAATTTGAAAGTAGAAGAAAAAAGATTCAGAGATTTTTATCGGAGGATGAATGGACTCTAGATAGTATTTGGTTGCCACTGGTGATTGGTTGGATTAAAGGTAGTGTCAAACAAAATAAGGTTGTATATTTAGCAATAGACCGAACCAAATGGCAATCAAATAATATTTTGATGGTTAGCATGATTTGGCGAAAAAGAGCTATTCCTATTTATTGGAAAGTCCTTGACAAACAAGGGAACAGCACATTGGAAAATAAACAATTCGTATTAACGCCAGTATTCGCCGCCTTATCAAATTATAAATTGCTCGTGTTAGGAGATCGTGAATTTTGTAGTGTTAGCCTGGCAAATTGGCTGAGGGAGAAGAAAGTAGATTTCTGTTTACGACTAAAAAAGAATGTTTGTATCAAGACGGAATTGGAGTTATGGACTGAACTAAAAATGCTAGGATTAGAGCAAGGAAATAGCTTTTTCAATCAAGAAGTAACAATCCGAAAAACCGCACCAGTTACGGGGTTTAATTTGGCAGGTAAGTGGCTGGGTAAATATCGAAATATTACTACAGAAGAACCTTGGTATATTCTGACAAGCTTGGCAAATATACAAGCAGCAGTTGATGCTTATGCAAAAAGATTTGGAATTGAAGAAATGTGAGCGAGACTTTAAGGGTGGAGGATATAACCTAGAAAGGACTAATCTCACGGGCGAGCGATTGAGTAAATTATTAATTCTGTTATCACTAGCATACTTGAAGAGTATAATCCAAGGGATAGAAATTAAGTCAAAGCAAGTTCAAGAATATCTAAGCAGAAAAACAGAAAGTCACAGAAAATATGCTAGACATAGCACTTTTTATATTGGACTTTGGGGTGAATCATGGGTCGATTTGATGTTTAGTAATTGGCAGGTTGTTGTTGAATTAATGTCTTTGTCTCCACATAAACTACCTAATTATCAACAAGGCATAAGAGCTATGAGGCTTATTCTATCAGCGTTATAGACGACTTGTCGCCCCGACAGTGATACTTGCGGTTCAATTCCTGAATTAAATTCATTAATGCTAGCGCTTGGTGTTTTTGGATTAGGGGTTATTTGTTCTATTTCTAGCGATTCTTGAGTTGGGGATTTACCAACTGTTGATGTTCCTGTTTTTGTAGATTCTTGATTTTTGGGTTGGCTAACAGTTAGTATTTCTGTTGGTGGCGATTGTTTGCTATCTGAGTTAGCGACTGTTGTTAGTTGAGGTTTTTGACTGTCTGACTCGGTAACTGTGGTTACTGTTGTTATTGGCAATTCTTTGCCATCTGGGTTAACAATGGTTGCTGCTGTTGGTTGAGGTTTTTGACTGTCTGAGTCGGTAACTATTACTGGTGATTGAGGTTTTTGATTGTCTGGGTTAGGAACATTTTCTACTGTTAGTTGAAGTTTTTGACTGTAATCGTCAGTGAGTGTTGCTGTTGGCTGAGGCTTTTGTTTGTCGGTATCGCTAGTTATTAATGATGTTTTTTCCTGCGATTTATCAGCCGAATTAGTAGCACTTGATTCTGCTGGAGATTTCGGCTCTGATTTATCCGATTCACCCTTCAGTTTTTGAATTAATTGGGAGTGAATTGCTGCGGATTTGGCGTCAACTAATTGGCTGAGGGGAATGATTTTAGATATAGCGCCCGTGACTCGGAATGTGATATCGTCGTAATCCCGATCGCTTCCTTGAATCAGCCCCATGTCTTCCATGACGAAGAGTTGCCCTTCTCCTGTAATGTCGGCAATTTGACCGATACTGAAGCCGTCGCTGGGATTGTCTGTAGCTATTGAAAATAGGGGTTTTTTGTCGCCGCCGATTGCGGGGTTGTCGTATACTTGCTGTACGGTGCCGTTGGGTACTAGCATGAAGAAGAATTTGTCCCCAGGCGTCATGGCAAATGTTTTTGTGCCGAGGTATTGCCCGGAATTGAGGTTTTCTGAGCTGTTAGGATCGGTGTAATATGCTCCTTCTAAATCGTCATCCATTGCGATGTAGCCCTTTGTCGAGTTGCTTAAAGCTCGACTTGCTGCTTCTTTGATGAACGCCTCGGAACCGGGAACGAATTTTTCCATTCCGAGTAGGCTGACGATGGCTAGTTGTCCGCTATACCAGCCGCCGTCGGATGTGAATTGTATGCCGATTATTCCTTTTTCATCGACACTGAATGCGTTTGAGTCAAAGTTGATGTTGGTTGGGGGAGTTGAGGTTTGATCTGGTTCTGGGGTTGAGGTTTTATTGGGTTCTAGATTAGTGGCTGTATCTAAGTTTTTGGTGGTGGAGATTTCGGTAGGTGAAGTTTTGTTGGGTTCGGATTTGTCAGTCGTTGATGTAGTCGCAACTGAGGTTTTGTTGGATTCTGATTTATCAGAAGCTGACGCAGTTGCAGGTGATGTTCGATCTGGTTCTGATTTATCAGAAGCTGACGCAGTTGCAGGTGATGTTCGATCTGGTTCTGATTTATCAGTCGTTGATGTAGTTGCAGGTAATGTTCGATCTAGTTCAGGGTTTTCAGTGGCTGAGGCAGTTGCGGGTGATGTTGTATTTTCTCCTGAATTGTCAGACGTTGATGCAGTTGCCGGTGATATTTTGTTTGGTGATGACTCGAAGAAGAGTGTAGTCTCTGATGATAAAGGCGTTTGGTGTTCTTCGGGTTTTGAAGTCGTTTCAGCGGTAGCGGGTAATGGCGTTTTGTCGGAAGCTTTTTCGCTCGTGGTAGATGCAGTTACAACTGGTAATGTTTTGTCCGAATCTTGTTCTGATTTTGTGGAGGCGGTTGGCGATAATTGTGTTTTATTTTCCAGCAATTGATCGGGAACAGCGGTTGTAGCTTCTGTGGTTTTATTTAGTTCTGAGTTGCTAATTGACGAGTTGACTGGAGGTATGTCAGTCGCAGATTTATTAGAATCAGAAGAAACGTTATTTGAGGCAATTCGATTTGGGTTGGTTAGGGGGTCTCCTAAGTCCGAGTCGAGTTTACCAATTAGGGGGTCAACTTCAGAATTTGTTGTATCCCTGAGAGTGCTGTTAGTTATCAGAGGGCTGGTGTTGGTAGAAGGTATGCTGTTAATATCGGAGGCTTTATTAATAATAAAAGCATCAGCTTCTGTTCGACTGAATTCGGATGCGGGCCCGCTTGCGGGTTCTATTAAGTTAAGTTGTTCGGGGTTTTGAGAAGAGCCCGGAGTTTGATCTAATAAGGTTTTGTTAGTCTGAATTTCCGGCCGTTGTGGGGCGAAAGTTGGGGCAAGTCCGGGAATTAAGGATTCCATTTCTGTTAAAGGTTCTCTAATCTGGTCGGTTAAAGGCACTCGCTCGCGCTCCTTGAGAAATGGTTAATTTCTTTTAAATCATTATTCAGCGGTTGCTCATCATTATCGGCTCGGCTCGATGATAAAGATATTCGGGAAAATACATAATTTTAGAGCTTTTTTGGGTGTTGCTAGTCTGTTGGATTTCCAGTATATTTACTGGTAGTTTTTCAACTTATGCTAAATCTTTATGAAGGTAAGTTTTTTCAGGCAGGAAAATACTTAAATAACCGATCGCACACAGGGTCTCTCTTTGTTACCATCGGCTTGAATTATTATTAATCTGAGATGTTGCACCAATATCAATAAGGGGCTTTTTTGTAGGTGGGGGCGGGTTTATTTAACCTGTCTGCACCCCTTAAAGCTTTTGGTGAACCCGCGCCTACAGGTTTTTGATTGCGGGTGCAATATCTGGGATCGATACTCACCCCGTCAGGAAATCGAGCTCTTGCTTAACGATGGTTGACCCTGGATCGCAACTGCGCCCTCTACAGTTAATTTTCAGTCCCTTCCCTGTTCAAAACTTTCCTTCCCCGAACCCTTCCCCTTGCTCTCCGCTTCCTGTAAAGTAAATAATTGTAAAGAAATATGAGTTTTCTCTTATCCTCTGGTTAAGACCGCCAGCTAGCATTCACAATTAAGACCCGGATTATAAGTTCCTATGTCACAGCTTTTCCCGCGAAAATTTCTAGCCTCTGTTGCCGCATTTTTTCTGGCTTTGTCTGTGTGGACGATCGCACCTGCGGCCCACGCTTTCAATAATCCCGATTTGTTGCCGTCAACTCAGACGCCGATCATTGACTTAGCTAAAGCCCTCACGGATATTGAAGAACAAACTTTGGCAAAAAATTTAAAGGCATTTGAAGCCGAAACCGGCTGGAAACTGCGAGTGCTGACTCAGTACGATCGCACGCCCGGTTTGGCTGTCAAAAGTTATTGGGGGCTAGATGACAAGAGTGTGTTGCTAGTTGCTGACCCCCGAGGGGGCAATTTGCTCAATTTTAATGTGGGCGACTCGCTGTATCCGCTGCTGCCGCGCACTTTTTGGGTGGAACTGCAAACCCGCTACGGTAATCAATTTTTTGTGCGGGACAATGGGGAAGATCGAGCGATTATTGAATCTTTGGAGTCCATAGAAGGCTGTTTGCGTCAGGGCGGATGCCGCGTGGTTCCGGGTTTGCCGAGGGAACAGTGGGTTCTGACGTTAATTACGTCGGTGGTTGGCGGCGTCATCTGCGGGTTTGCGGCTCAGCCTCGGAAGCCGGGACAGGTTGTGGCTTGGCAGTGGGCGCTGATTTTTTCGCCGCTGTGGGGCATTCTGTTTTTCGCTTTCGGACTTGGGCCAGTGGTGACTCGGACTTCTGACTGGTTGCCTGTGGTTCGGAATGTGTCTGGTTTTGCGATCGGAGTTTTGGTGGCATTCCTGACTCCGGTGTTGGGCAAATCTTCTTCGTCGTCGGAAACTTAGTTGTCAGTTGGCAGTTGGCAGTTGGCAGTTGGCAGTTGGTAGATTTTACTCAACAGTCAACGAATGACTAAAAGCTGGTAAGCTGATACCTGACAACTCACAGGCGACAGCTATCCAACAAATGGAATGGCACGTAAGCGATGCCCAGAGTCTGGGATTAATCGATAACGAAATTGGCGACCACGGTTTTTCAGCGGCGGAGTACGAAATAGTCCGCCGCGTGATTTATGCGACTGCTGATTTTGAGTACAAGTCTTTAATTAGTTTTTCCGATCAGGCTTTGCAAGCTGGGGCGGCGGCTTTGGCTGCTCGGACTACGATCGTGGTAGATGTGCCGATGGTGCAGGTGGGCATTACGCCCTTGATCCAAAGTACCTTTGCGAATCCGGTTTACTGTTCGATGGAGGCTTTGACGCGCCCCCAAAGGGAAAGGACGCGGGCGGCTTGGGGGATTGAAACTTTGGCAAGACGCTATCCTGAAGGGATTTTTGTGGTGGGCCAGGCTCAAACTGCTTTGTCGGCGATCGTAGATTTGATTGAATCTGAGGAAATTCGGCCGGCTTTGGTAATTGGAACTCCTTCTGGGTTTGTGGGGGTGGACGTGGCGAAGTCGCGGCTGCACGATTCGATGATTCCTCACATTCGGATTGAGGGCCGCAAGGGCTCTGCCGTGGTAGCTGTGGCTATTGTTAACGGGCTGGTGGATTTGGCTTGGCAGGCTTACGGCCAAGAGGGGAATAGTTGAGCGATAAGTCAGCAGTCATTAGTCATTAGTTATTAGTCGTTCTGGATTATTTCGATCAGTCTTGCGGTTAATTAACCAACTTTCAAATGATCGTTGACTTTCACTGCTGCGTCGGCCGGCTAGCAAACCTTCAACTCCAATATGTTCGTCTAAATCAACCCATTCAATGGCATAACCATCTCCAAGTAGCTGCCAATTATGTCTTTCCTCCGGAGTACCGTGCAACAAACGGGGATACCAAGCTAAGGGCACGCTCAAACTGCGACCATCAACTAAGTCCACAATTACTTTTTCATCTGTCACCGTGACTTTAATTACGAGGGGTTCTGTTTCAAGGATCAAAGTAGTCATGCCAAGCCTCCAACAATATTTGTTCATATTCCTCTACAAGACGAGCAATCTGGTTTAATTCATGCTCTTTGAAGCCTCGATTTTTTTCTAGAGATACAGGATTCATCCAAAATTTGGCAAGTTGCCGATCGCGTTTAACATGAATGTGGGCTGGTTCGCCTCGATCGGAACTAAAAAAGATGAAACTGTAGGGGCCAACCTGAAGAACCGTAGGCATTAGCTGCTATCTTGTGAATTTTGTCCTAAGTTTAACTTGCGATCGCTCTTAAATTTGTCGCTACTATCCATATTAATAATCAGCGGGCGATCGCCTTTTTACATCTCTACTTTGATTAGTGCGATCGCGGTCTTTTTTCCTACCTTTTTTAATCTGTTGGCTCATTTCTACAAACAAATCTCTGCGTAAATAAGGATAGTCGCTCACCCACACGTCGCGGCTGGGAATATAAATATCTGAAACTTTGGCAATTCTGCCTAAATCTTCTTGATTTGACATGATTAACATTAAAGCAGCTTGGCCGGGGACAATTCCTTGGTGATCTTTCCGCAAGGGAGCTCGAAGTGTAGTAGTAAATCCGGTTTTGTCACCAACTTCTAAGTTGATGCGCGGTTCTAGGTTGTCAACTATTACGAGTTGTCCTTTTTGATTGACTGTTTCTTCTTGACTTGTGACTTCATCTGTAATATATATATCCAAAACTCGTCCTTGCCAAAAACCGCAGTATTGATATTTGCGGCATTCTGCATTCCGCAAACTCGCCCACAAAATCGGCCCCCACAGCCAGTACAAACCAGCTATCAATCCGGTGATTAAAACTAGCGGCCCGACATCGGAACCGACGAAGTTATAAACTACCAGGAGGAAAACTACGCTGACTGCCGAGATTAACATTCGCCTCAAAAAATCGGGCGGTTTTCCCCAGATATATTTGTATTGCGCTCCCGTGGCGACGGCGGGAATTAGTTCTTGAAAGGTTTCGCGGGTTAAGGGAATTAGCATAATTAGTCAGTTGGCAGTTGGCAGTTGGCAGTTGGCAGTTGGCAGTTGGCAGTTGGCAGTAGTAACAAGTTACCAATTACCAATTACCAATTACCAATTACCTACAGTATTTTTTCCAGGCCGTAAACGAGCGATCGCAATTCAAGGACTTTGCGTATAGACAGCAAGACTCCTGGCATATAACAAGCTCGATCGCTCGTATCGTGTCGTAAAGTATAAACTTGACCGGCGCCACCAAAAATTACTTCTTGGTGGGCAATTAAACCGGGTAAACGGATGCTGTGAATGCGAATCCCTTCATCGGCCACTGAACCCCGAGCACCGGCTAATTTTTCGGTTTCCTCAACTTCTGGCAGATTGAAAGTTTTTCCCATTTCTGCTAACATTTGGGCAGTTTGAATTGCCGTACCGCTGGGAGCGTCGGCTTTTTGATTGTGGTGGAGCTCGATAATTTCTACGTGTTCAAAATACTGAGATGCCGTGACGGCGGCTTGTTGGAGCAACACCATGCCGATCGAGAAATTGGGTACGATCAAACAGCCGATGCTCGCTTTGTCAGCAAATTCAGCTAAGTTTTCAATTTGCTTGCTGCTCAATCCGGTAGTGCCGACTACTGGGCGAATGCCGTAAGCTATGGCCGATCGCACGTTTTCATAAACTGACGAAGGGTGTGTAAAATCTACCATCACCCCTAACTGCTTTTCCTGAGATGCTAATACCAGCATTCCTTGCAAGTCGTCAGTGATGGGAACTTCTAACGGGCCGCATCCGGCTAATTCCCCGGCATCGGCGTTGAGGCACTCAGGAGAGCGGTCTACAGCCCCAAATAAGGTCATGTCACTAGCATGGGCGATCGCCTTAATTACTTCGCGGCCCATTTTGCCGGCTGCACCGTTAACAATCACCGGAATGGGAAGTTGATTCGCCATAATCTCAAAAATATCCTGAAAGTTCGATCGACTAAATTTTAACGCTTGTGCGAATTTGGGGAAACAAGGATTGACCCTCCCCTGGCTAAAGCCGAGGGGATTCTAAGAGGATGTTACGAAACGGGATAAATCCGCGCTTCTTCACATTTTCTCTCTAGTTTCAGAAGATTAATCCTTCTTGGGGCAGTCAATGACCCCCTAGACACTCCGGCAAAGCCATTGTGCTTACTTTTCCTTCCGATATTTGCTGAACCATTCAAGTCACTGTTAACCAGATGTTTCTCTTTTGTCCGATACAATCCTCGCTTAATTCGTTTACCAGAGAACTGGTAATTCTTAGGATTGTCGGCATTGTAAACAGGTACTTCATCACCATCGATAGCACTTGCTTTGCTGGTATACGACTCTTCCTGTTCGGTGTAAACCAATCCGTATCGCTCACACAGCGATCTCAACTTAGAACGCAAAGAATAAAACGGGATTTGTACAAAGTTCTGGTTGTTGCACTTTCCGATGTTGATTTCCTGTTTGATTCCAGGATTATAACCAACAATCAGTTGTGCAATCTGGTTATCAATGCAGTGGTTGACTATAAACCGTGCTGCCTTGTTCAGGTAATCTCTCACCTGATTATTGCGCCTTACCACCAGCTTTACTTGCTGGTTGGTAATACCTTTAATTCCCTGCTTATCCTTGATGGATTGCAGACAAGCATTGCGTTTGTTGTACCACTGGTTAATCGATTTAATTGGTTTGCCATCCACCAGGAAGGATGCCCCATTGGTATCAACACAAGCAGCAAGGTTGTCTACTCCCAAATCAATGCTAATCGCACTACTGGGATTGACTTCTACGGGTTCTGGTTCTACTTCGTTGATAAATTCAACCTCGAAGTATCGACCGTTGTATTTGGGGTGAATGCGAATCTCTTTGAGGGATTCGTAGTTAATGCGGTCTGGAAAGTTGATCCAAACTTCCCCAAACTGTTTCTTGAATTGATTGGACATGGGTATCCGAAACTTGCCGTCTTTGATGACCAGTCTCGGTACTTTTGTCTTGTCCTTACGGGTAGACAACCCGCAAGGGATTATCAGCAAGAAGTAGCCGTCTGTTGGCAAGTAGTGAGGAAGCTTAACTCGCTGTTGGTAGCTTCCCTCCCTAACTGCACTAATCAATCCGTAGAAGCTTTTGAATATTCGGTCTACTACCTTCAGTGTCTGTTGAGCAATATCAGTGTTCAGCAACTGGTAGTTCTCGTTAACCTTACACTGGTGGTAGTTCGACTCGTAGCGCAGGTGCTTACGCTCCTGAAAGAAGTATTGTCGAACTGTGTAAAGCCCTACGTTGTAGAGGTTCTTACTCAGTCGGCACAATTCCTTGAGAGCCAAAAACTCGGACTTATTCAGTTCTCGCACTTGGTTCTTCTGGGTCAGGTACATAACCATCTTTTCGCTACTGTTATAAGTATACAGCGAAATGCCAGGATAAATCCTGCCTATCCCTTTTCCTCCCTGGTCTAAAGACGCAGGGTTTCCAACGAGGATTTTCTATGAAAGACAGGACTGGTGGGTAAATCTTGAGAAACCCGGTTTCCCATCCCAGAAATACTTTGCCAAATCGAGTAATTAGCTTAAAGAAACTCGGTTGTGGCACAAGTTCTGAAAAAATTACATTCAATCTCATATTAAGCTCAATTCTGTTAGAACAGACTTGTGCAAAGCTAATTTGCACCGACATATTTTTTCTGTGACTGCCAAATTCTCTCGAAATCTTCGATATGTCATGTCTGTGGCAACTGGCCTCAACCTGAGTTCTCAAAACCGACGGGTCAGGATTTTGCCTGCAATGCTTGTGGGCGCGACTGTAACGCTGCTGAATATGGGAGTTCGGCAGTTGGGAGGCCTGCAAAGCTGGGAGTTGGGGAGTTTTGACTCGTTAGTGCGCTTGCAGCCAGATTCCGGCCCCGATCCGCGGCTGCTGGTAGTGGAAATTTCTGAAGCCGATATTCAAGCTTTGGGGAGATTTCCGATTTCCGACAAGACGATCGCTCAAACCTTGGCAAAACTGCAAAAGTATCAGCCAAAAGTCATCGGTTTGGATTTGTACCGGGATTTGCCTCAAGCGCCGGGACACCAAGAATTGCTGGCAGGGCTGAAAGCACCGAATGTGGTGGCGATCTATAAATTGAGCGATTCAGAAAGTCAGGGAGTGCCGGCGCCTCCGGGGATACCGCCCGATCGGGTTGGTTTTAACGACTTCGTGCTCGATCCTGATGGTGTTGTACGCCGCAATTTGCTCTCAGTCTCGCAACCAGACAAAAAGATTGCTTTATCGTTTTCTCTGCAAGTGGCTTTGCTGTATCTCAAAGACAGAGTACAGCAGAAAAATAGCGCTGTTCATCCCCACCAAATCAACTGGGGAAAGGCAGAATTTGTACCTTTAACTTCTGACAGTGGTGGCTATGCAAATCTCGACGCCAAAGGCTACCAAATTCTGCTCAAATACCGTTCTGCGAACGAGGTGGCGCGACAAGTCAGTATCAGGCAGGTATTGAAGGGAGAAATTGAACCAAGCTGGGTTAAGGACAAGATTGTGTTGATCGGGACGACGGCACCGAGTACCAGAGATTTGTTTTTGTCGCCTTACAGCCCGGTTAAAAAGCAAAGTCCGAAAATGCCGGGGGTGTTGCTGCACACGCAAATGCTCAGCCAAATATTGAGTGCGGTTTTGGATGGACGATCGCTGTTTTGGGTGTGGCCAGAATGGGCGGAAATTTTGTGGAACTGTGCTTGGGCGATGGTTGGCGGGGTTTTGGCTTGGCGGATTCAGCATCCTGGGAGGGCGGGATTGGCTGGGGGTGCTGCATTGATGGGACTTTTGGGGATTAGTTATGGGATTTTTACTGGGGGTGGGTGGGTGCCGCTGGTGTCGCCGGCTTTAGGTTTGGTGGTGACTGGTGTGGGTGTCAGTGCTTACAGGAAGCTTTACGATGCTTTTCACGATTCTCTGACGGGTTTGCCCAACCGGGATTTGTTCGTGGATTGCCTGGGGCGGGCGATCGCCAATACTAGGGGCCGGCGCAGCTATCTGTTTGCGGTGCTGTTTCTGGATTTAGACAGGTTTAAGGTGATTAATGATTCTTTGGGTCATTTGGTGGGGGACGAACTGCTGATGGCGGTGGTGCTGCGGTTGAGGGCAAGTATTGGTCGTGCAGATACTGTGGCGCGGGTGGGGGGTGATGATTTTGCGATTTTGGTGAGGAATGTTGATGTTGCTAGTGCGGTGGATTTGGCCACTCGAATTCATCAAGCTTTAATTGTACCTTTTGAGTTGAAGGGGCAAGAGGTGTTTGTGACTGCGAGCATCGGGATTGCCCTGGGGGGCGAACCCGCTGCTACTGTCAGGGAACAGCCCGAACACTTGCTGCGGGACGCCCACACGGCGATGTACCGGGCGAAGGCTTTGGGGACGGGAAGGTATCAGGTGTTTAATGCTTCGATGCACGATTTGGCGGTGGAGAGGTTGCAGTTGGAAACTGATTTGCGGATGGCCCTCAAGCGTCGGGAATTTTTGCTGCACTACCAGCCGTTTGTATCTTTGGCAAGCGGGAGGATTATTGGGTTTGAGGCTTTGGTACGCTGGCAACACCCGCTGCGGGGTTTGATTCCGCCGATGAAGTTTATTCCGGTGGCTGAGGAAACGGGGGCAATTGTGCCGCTGGGTGAGTGGGTGTTGGAGGAGGCTTGCCGGCAGTTGGGGCTTTGGGAGGGAATGTTTGATTTCGATCGACCTTTGATTATGAGTGTAAATTTATCTGGGAAGCAGTTTGCCCAGCCGGATTTGGTCGATCGCATTCAGGTGATTTTGGAAACAACGGGTTTGAGTGCCGAGACTTTGAAGTTGGAGATTACTGAGAGTGTGGTGATGGATGATGTGGAGTCGGCGATCGCGGTTTTGAAGCACATGAAGGAGCTTAATGTCAAGTTGGGAATTGATGATTTTGGCACGGGTTATTCGTCGTTGAGTTATTTAAGTCGGTTTCCTACGGATACTTTGAAGGTTGATAAGTCGTTTGTGGGGCGGATGGAGATCGAAAGCGAGGGGGAGAATGTGGCGATCGTGCGGACGATTGTGGCGCTGGCTCATGCTTTGGGTATGGATGTGATTGCTGAGGGTGTGGAGACGGCGGCACAATTAGCTAGGTTGAGGTCGATCGGCTGCGAATATGGTCAGGGTTATTTTTTTGCTAAGCCGTTACCGAGCGAGGCTGCGACTGCTTTGATGGCTTCCGAGCCGCAGTGGTAGTTGTGGGTTTTTAGTTATTAGTTATTGTATAGCCTTTCGAGCTCTCATATGAGGTACTCATGGGCATAGGGCATAGGGCATAGGGCATAGGGCATAGGGCA